>DASQAM010000430.1:0-9728 GCA_035635735.1 Gemmatimonadales bacterium
GGAGACGAACGCGCTGTTGGAAGACCGCGAGGGGAACGTGTGGCTAGGCACCGAGGGCGGGCTCGATCGCTTCCGCGCGACGAAGCTCACTCCAGTGCTGTTCCCACGGGACCTCCAAGCTCCCTCCATCGTCGCAAGGGATGGCGGGCGGGTTTGGGTGGACGATTATTCCGGCCCGTTGCTCGAGGTCGGTCCCGGGATCGTGGCTCACCCGGAAGTGGCGGGGCCGGTGAGCTGCGCCTCCCGTGACTTCGACGGTAGCGTATGGATCGGCGGCCCGGCAGGGTTGTGGCACGTCCCACGCGGGGAGCTCGCGTCAGGCGCCACCATCACGCGAATCCCCTTGCCGGCGGACGCCAGGAACGGTGACATCCAGGCCATCGCGCGCGGCCGCGACGGCATACTCTGGCTCTCGGTTCGTAGCGATCGAGCACGAGCGGTGTTCCGGCGCCGGGGTGGAACATGGGACCGCTTCCTTCCGTCCCAACACTTCGCGCGTGAGCATGCACTCAGTGTCGTCGCTGACGACGCAGGAACGACGTGGCTGGGCTACTCCGATAACAACTTGGTGCGGGTGAGGGCGGACTCGATGCGCCTATTCACCGGCAACGACGGGATCCGAGTCGGTACGGTTACGGCGATCGTACCGCGAGACGACCATGTCTGGGTGGGCGGAGAATCGGGGGTCATGCGCTACGACGGGGCGCGCTTCCTTCCACTCACTGTCGCGAGCGGGCCGCTCCTCGGAGTCACCGGCATCGTCGAGACCGCCGACGGCGACCTCTGGCTCAATGGGATCGGCGGCGTGAGGCACGTTCGGGCAGCCGAAATCCAGAGCGCGATGCGCGACCCTCGGTACGTCGCGAGCGACGAGCGATTCGAATTCCACGACGGGCTCCCCGGTGAGCCGCCCCAGTTGCGGCCGTTACCATCCGCGATCCAGGGGACCGATGGACGGCTCTGGTTCTCGACAACGTCTGGCGTGGCCTGGCTAGACCCGGCCCACATCCGCCGGAACACGATCCGCCCTCCGGTTGAGATCCGCACCCTGACGGCCGGCGGACGCCAGTATCGCCCGCTGGGCCGAGTCGACCTCCCGCCGCGGACCACCGCGCTGCAGATCGCTTACACGGCGCTCAGTCTCGGCGTTCCGGACCGCGTGCGGTTCCGATACCGACTGATCGGCAACGATACAACGTGGGCAGACGCCGGGACGCGCCGCGAGGCGTTCTACACGAACCTCGGACCGGGATCGTATCGCTTTCAGGTCACTGCGGCGAACGAAGATGGCGTCTGGAACGAGGCCGGCGCTGCGTTCGACTTCACGATTCTACCTTCGTTCATCCAGACCCGCTGGTTTCTCGCCGTCTGGGTCGCCACGCTCGGCGGTTTGGTCTGGCTGGTCTATCAGGCCCGCGTGCGGCAAGTCGCGGGCAGATTGCGTGCGCGCTATCAGGCGGCGCTGGTCGAGCGAACCCGCATCGCCCAGGAGCTGCACGACACGCTGTTGCAGGGATTCACGGGCATCACGCTGCAGCTGCGGGCGATCCAACGCGTGTTCCCGCAGCGACCGCAAGAGAGCGCCGAGGCCCTGGAGGGCGTGCTCGCCTCCGCGGATACCGCCCTGCGCGATGCCCGTCACATGATCTGGGACATGCGCGCGGTGGAGCTGGAGGAGCAGGACCTGGCCGATGCGTTGGAACATGCCGCCCGGGCCATGACCGGGAGCGCGACCGAGTTGGTCTTCACCGTCAATGGCGACCGGCAAGGCCTGCCCCTCGGCGTCGAGACGACGGCCCTTCGCATTGGCCGCGAGGCGGTCCTGAATGCCGTGAAGCACGCCGCCCCGCGCCGAGTGAACGTCGACCTCGAATATGGGCCACGAGTCCTGACGCTGCGGGTGTCGGATGATGGAACGGGAATCGCCCGGGAAGCCATGGAGGCGGCGGCCAGGGGGGAGCACTGGGGCCTGGCCGGAATGCGAGACCGGGCCCAGCGCGCGGGCGGCACGCTGGAGATTTCCAGCGAGCCCGGCCGCGGGACGGTGGTCTCGGTTTCGCTGCCAATCGGCGAGAAGGTGGCCGCCTCGACCGGAAGCACCAGTTAGGTGGACGTAACCTCACACGAGCCGCCGCCGTCTCACTCGCCGTGTCTGGCGTTGGCCCGCATCCCTGCGTGCCGGTGGAGAAATTCGACCTCGACGCGCAGCACGTCATCGAAGCTGATCCCGCCCTGGTAGACGTCGTAGTGGCCGCCGCGGCTGCGATACAGCTCGCCACGGAGGGCCTGCTGGGTGACGCGGACGGCCGGCTCAACCGGCGCCATCGTGTCCTGCTCGGCGACGACCAGCAAGATGGGGCAGCGAATGGCGGCGGCACGTCGTACCGGCCGACGCCAGGAGAAGCTCAGCAGCGACCGCGCGGCAACCCGATTGCGCCATTCGGTGCCGTCCTTCGGGGTCATGAGCTCCTCCCCGAAAAGGGCATCCTCGGCGATGCCAATGGCCAAGTCACCAGGCCGACCGGCGCCAGGCAGGTAACGCGGAGGGCGGCCTAAGACCGACCCGAGACGGTCTAGTAACGCCACCGCCAGAAGGCGGAGCCCTCGTAGGGGCGAGGCCAACCTCGCTGCGGCGAACCCGTCAACGAGCGGGGACTGGCCGATCGCACCGGCGAGGCGGGAGTCCGACGCGGCGAGCTCGACGATATACATGCCGGAAAACGACGTGCCCCACGCGAACACCCGGCGCGCATCGATGTCGGGGTGCGCGGCCGCCCAGCCGATGACGGTGCGGTAGTCATCGCGCTGGCGAGGGAAGGAAAGCACCTCGCGGGGCTGCCCGTCCGAGCCGCCCCACTGGCGGTAGTCGAACACGACTGCGGCGAACCCCTCACGGCGGAACCTCTCCGCGAACGGGGCGAGCCCGCCTGCCTTGATGGCACCGATGCCGTGGGCCATCACCACTGCAGGGTGCGGCCCCGGCCCCTCCGGTAGGTACAGCCAAGCCTCCAGCTCGTCACCAGAAGCCGTAGGGATCCGGACAGTGGTGCGGGCAGGGGTGGGCTTTTCGATCGGCATTGTGCGCTCCTTCGCCTGTTACTGCTTCCGCAGGGTCATCACGTAGGCCGCGACCGCTGCCACGTCCGCGTCGCTCAGCGCACCCGGATAAAGCTTCGGCATGCTCCCGGTCGGCGCCTTGATGTACGCAATGATGCCCGCGAGGTCGCGCTTCGAGCTCTGCAGGTTCGCCCCGATGCCTCCCTCCCCGCGCGCACCATGACACGCCGAGCAGAGCTGATAGACCTTTTCGCCGGCGGCGGTGGTCTCTGCGGCGCCACCTCCCGAGGTGTTCTGCGCGGTACCCGTCGCTATTTCGGGCAACGTTATTTCGGCCACGGCCGCACGGTCGGCGGCACTCGCCTGCTCCGGCGTTCCGAGGGCCAGCACCACCAGTGTCGGGCTGCCCAGGGCACCGAACGTCGTGCGGCCGATGTTGCCCGCGGTCGCGGCGATATATTGCCGACCCCGCGCGGCGTAGGTCATCACGCCACCCGCCACGGAGCCACCCAGGTTCGTTTGGAACGCCACGTTCCCAGTGGCATTGTCGAAGGCGTAGAAATTCCCGGCCAAGTCCCCCGTGAGCACCAGCCCGCCGGCGGTATGCGTGACCCCGGCGACGAGCGGTGCCGGAGCGCGGAACCGCCACCGGAGCGCGCCGCTCTCGGCGTCGACGGCCGTCAGCCAGCCACGACCGGTGTCGGCGGACGTGGGCTTGACGTTCGTGGCCCAGTACAGTCCGCCGCGCACGTATTTCACTGGGCCGGACTCGAAGGTTGCACACCAGTCGACGGCCCCGACGTAGATCGTGTGGGAGCGTGCATCGAAGGCTGGTCCGTTCCACTCGACACCTCCCAACGGCCCCGGACACGCATGCACCCCCGTCGGCGTGGGCTTGGCGCCGGTGCGCGAGATGGTAGTGATCGGCGTCTTGAACGCGAGCGCGTGCGTACGCCGGTCGAGCGCGTAGATATTCCCGTCCTTGCTCGCCAGCAGCACCCGCGGCACGCCCATGCCCGTCGCATAGAGGACGGGCGCTGCGCCGAGGTCATAGTCGAATCCGTCATTCGGCGTTGGTTGATACCACCATTTCAGAGATCCTGAAGCCGCGTCGAGGACCACGACCGAGTTGGTGAACAGGTTGTCGCCGGGTCGAACCGAGGTCAGGAAGTCCGGTGCCGGGTTGCCCACAGGCACGAACAGTTCCTGCACGAGGGTGTCCAGGGCGTAGGACGTCCACATGCCGCCACCGCCGCGCGCTGCGGTCTCGGGGATGCGCCAAGTCTCGGCCCCGCGCTCGTTACCCATCGGGATCGTCCAGAAGCGCCACTTCTCCTTCCCGGTCGCCACATCGAAGGCCATCATCCGGCCACGAACGCCCCAATCACTTCCGGCAAGCCCGATATACACGGTCCCTCCCCAGGCAATCGGGGCGCTCGACGTGAACTCGCCCAGCGCCGGATCGCCGACCTGGACGTCCCAGAGGACCCTGCCCGAATCCGAGCGCAACGCCACCAGCCGGCCGTCCGGCGTGCCCCGGAACACCCGCCCGGCGAGGTACGCTACGCCGCGATTCACGGCGTACACGTCCGCCTTCTTGGGCGGATCGACGAAGCGCCAGATGAGCCTGCAGGTCGTGGCGTCGAGCGCAACTGTGGTGTGGGGCGTGGTAACGAACAGCGTGTCCCCGACCACCACGGGGCCGGCGGTGAATGAGCCCTCCTCTCCGAGCTTGGCCCGACAGACCGGTCGCAGGTTTTTCACGTTCCCCACGTTGATCTCGGTCAGGGGTGAGGACCGGACGCCGTCGTAGCTCATGTTGTACATGGCCCAACCCACGTTCCCGATTTTCGTATCCGCTCCGGACGACTTGGCGCAGCCGGAGCAGACGGCAATGCCGAGCAGTATCCCAAGCGGCAGCCAAACCGCGTCGTGTGACATCACTCGCTCCCGGTGGAGAATCCGTATCGACCTCGTGCAGCGACCTCAGAGGTAGCAACACGCGGACCACCGGATCGGCGGCTGTCGCGGCGGGGCAAGTGGGCGTCGGGAGTGTTGTTACGGCGGCGAGCCAGCGCGCGCGCAGCGCCGTCCGACGTGCGCGCGCCCGTGATATCTCGCGAGACCTCGACCGGTCGTGGCCTCGCCCGACAGGGTGAAGCGTTTCTCTGGGTTGGGAGAACGAGTCAGGAGGTGAGCGCGCTGAGCGCGTTCCGGAGGCTCCTCGCCTCACCCGCGTTGAGCGCCTTCGCGATGGAGCGTTGCGATTTGACGAGCGCGCGTACGCCCTTGGCATGCGCCTGCTCGCCCGTGGGCGTGAGCTCCGCCAGGACGGTGCGGCGGTCCTCTAGATCGCCGCCCCGGCGGACAAGGCCGTCCTTCTCGAGGCGATCGACCAGCCGGGTGATGTTGGAGCGCACGCAGTGCAGGCGCGCGGCCAGATCGGATAGCGGCAACGGCTCATTCGCGGCCGCCAGAAAATGGAGCACCGCGAGCTTCGCGAGCGACAACCCGGTCGGGCTCAAGGCCGCCTCGAAGCGCGCCTCCACCGCATCCGCCGCGCTCAGGAACGAGAGCACGAGGGAGTCAGCCACCGGGCGGCGCGCACCGTTTCGTGGACGCTTATGCACGGCCCGATTGTGGCTCACTGTTTGGCGACGGGCCACCCGGCTCCCACGGCGCGATAGAGCTGCACCGCCGCGACGAGCTGGTCCCGCTCCGCCTGAGTGAGGGCGAGCTCCGCCCCGAACAGGCCGCGCTGCGCGTCCAGAACCTCGAGGTAGCTCGATACCCCGTTCCGGTAGCGCATGTCCGCGAGCTCGAGCGCGCGACGCAGCGCGATCACCTGGCGCTCCTGCGCGGCGCTGCGATCCTGGGCCGTCCGCAATCCCACGAGCGCGTCTTCCACTTCGCGCAGCGCCACGAGCACCGTCTGCTCGTAGCGCGACCGCGCCTGCGACGCCCGGGCCTGCGCCAAGTTCACTTGCTCGCCCGGGCCCGGCCGGCCCTGGGTGAACAGCGGGATCGAGACTCCGGCAAAGGCCTGCCAGATGTTGGTCCCGGACCCGAACCATTTGGACCACTCGGTGCTCTGGGTGCCGTACTGCCCGGTGATGGTGAACGTGGGCAGCCAGGCGGCCTGCGCCACGCCGATCCGGGCCGTGGCGGCGCGGAGCGTCGCTTCGGCGCTCCGGACGTCCGGCCTGTTGCCGAGCAGCGCGGAAGGCACGCCAGCGGGGACCGGGATCCGCGCCGCCATCTCCGTGAGCGCGCGACCCCGCGCGATGGCGCCGGGGTTGCGTCCGACCAGTACGCTCAGGGCGTTCTCCTGCTGCGCCACCTGTCGCTCGAAGTCGGCGACGCTCGCCGCCGGACTTGCCACGTCGGCCTCGAATTGCCGCACGTCGAGCTCCGAGATCAGGCCCTGGTCGAGGCGCCGGCGGGCGAGCGCGAGCGTTTGCCGCCGCGAGGCGAGGGTGCGCCGCGCGGTAGCGAGGTTTAAGTCGGCCGCGCGCAGGTCGAAGTACGCCGTCGCCACATCGCCGATCAGCGACAGCTGCAGCGCGCGCCGATCTTCTTCCCGCGCCACGAGATCGGAGCGGCCAGCTTGCACGCCACGACGGACTCGGCCCCACACGTCCAGCTCCCAGCTCAGGTCGGCCGTGGCCCGGTACATGTTGAACGTGAACGCGCCGAACGTGCCGAAGGCCTGCTCGTTTCGCCCCGCCTGGCCGTTGGCGGTCACCGCGGGCAGGAGCGCCCCGCGCGCGGCCCGGTACTGGGCGCGGAACTCGTCGATCACGGCGAGCGCGGTGCGCAGGTCGCGGTTCGCCCGCAGGCTCGTGTCCACGAGCTGCCGCAGCACGGAATCCTGGATCAGATCGAGCCACCGCAGCGCTGCAGCCGAGTCCGCGCCCGGGCGCGGAGGCGCCGTGTCGTAAGCGAACGGCACGCGCGCGCTGTCCGTGCCCGGCGGCAGCAGCGTGTCGCGACTGGTACGCAACGAGTCGAAGAACGGCCGCAGCGAGTCCTCCGACGCCTTGAGCCTCCGCCAGGCGTCCGGCAGGCCGCCGGCGGACCGGTGGTACCGCGGACCCACCGCGCACGCCTCGACGAGGGCGATCAGCGCCACGGACGCGAGCAAGACGACGCGCCGCATGTCAGTTCCCCTCGACCGCGAGCGGCGCGGGTTGCGGGACGACGGCACCCTCGCCGCGGCGGAACAGGCCCCGCTCGCTCAGGGTTTTGATCGCTGTGAAGAACATGGGGATGAAGAAGATCCCGACGGCCGTCGCAACGAGCATCCCGAAGAACACGCCCGTGCCGATCGAGTGCCGGCTCGCGGCCCCCGCACCGCTCGACGTGAGCAAGGGCGTGACGCCCAGAATGAAGGCGAACGAGGTCATCAGGATCGGCCGCAACCGCTCCTGGCCGGCCTCGAGCGCCGCCTCCCGGATGGAGCGCCCCTGAGCGCGCAGCTCGTTGGCGAATTCGACGATCAGGATCGCGTTCTTCGCCGCGAGACCCACCACGACGATCAGGCCGATCTGCACATAGACATCGTTGGCCATCCCGCGCAGCCACACGCCGAGCAGCGCGCCGAACGTGCCAAACGGCACGGCCAAGAGCACCGCGAACGGGATCGACCAGCTCTCATACTGCGCCGCGAGCACGAGGAACACCATCACGAGGCCGAGCGCGAACACCAGGCCGCCCTGGCCACCCGAGGCCCGCTCCTGATACGACTGGCCGCTGAAGGCGTAGCCCACGCCCTGACCGGCGTATTTCTGCTGCGCCAGCCGCTCCACCGCGTCGAGCATCTCGCCTGAGCTCTTGCCCGGGGCGGGAGCGCCTATCACGAGCGCCGACGTAAAGCCGTTGAACCGAGTGAGGACGCTGGGCCCGACCCGGAACTCCGTGCGCGTGAGCGCGGAGACCGGAACCATCTGCTGAATGGGACCGCGCACGTACAGCCGCCCGATGTCCTCTGGCGTCTGGCGGAACTTGGGCTGCGCCTCCGCCTGCACCCGGTAGGTCCTGCCGTACAGGTTGAAATCGTTGATGTAGAGCGTCGAAAGGAACGCCTGGAGGGTCTGGAACAGGTCGGTGAGGGAGATCCCCAGCGCCTTGGCCTTCTCCCGGTCCACCTGGACGTACAATTGCGGCGTGTTCACCCGGATGGTCGAGTACACGCCCCGCAGTTCTGGGCGCCCGTTGGCCGCCAGCGTGAAATCACTGACGAGCCCGGCGAACCGTTGCACGTCGTTCACCCCGCGATCCTGCAGATTCATCTCGAGGCCGGCCGTCGTGCCCAGGCCGATGATCTCGGGCAGATTGAACGCGAACCCGCGCGCGTTCCGCATGCCGAACAGATAACCGTTCACGGCGCCGAGCACCGCGTTGATCTGGTCCTTCCGGGACGTGCGCTCTTCCCAGGGCTTCATGTTGACGAAGATGATGGCGGCGTTCGTCTGGTTCGCGTTCTGGATGAAGTCCAGCCCGACGAGCGACACGACGTGCTCGACGGCCGGCTGCTGCTTCAAGAAGCCTTCGATCCCGCCGACGACGCCTTCGGTCCGCTCGCGTGAGGCGTCGTCCGGCAACGCCACGAGCATCGCGAAATACCCTTTGTCTTCGCTGGGGATGAACCCGCTGGGCACGCTGCGCACCAGTACGAAGAGCAGTGCGACGACGACCCCAAAGGCGGCAAAGAACGTGCGGGGGCGGTCGATCACGCGGCCCGCGGCGCCGAGGTAGTGCTCCGTGGCCGCGCGGAAGCCCCGGTTGAACCGCGCGAAGAAGCGGCTGAGCGGCGAGGGCGTCCCGGTTTGTGCCGAGGGGGGCTGCAACAGCACGGCGCACAACGCCGGCGTGAGCGTCAACGCCACGATCCCCGAGAGGACGACCGCGATCGCGATCGTGATGGCGAACTGCCGGTACATGAGACCTGTGATGCCCGCCAGGAAGGCCACCGGGACGAAGACAGAGCACAGCACGAGCACGATCGCAATCAAGGCCCGGCTCACCTGGCGCATGGCCAGGTCCGCGGCCACAGCGGGCGACACACCCTCGCTCGCCATGATGCGCTCCACGTTCTCGATCACGACGATCGCGTCGTCCACCACGATGCCGATCGCCAACACCAGGCCGAACAGCGTGAGCAGGTTGATCGAGAACCCGAGCAGCTGCATGCCGAAGAAAGTGCCGATGACGGAGACGGGCACGGCGAGAACGGGGATGAGCGTCGCCCGCCAACTCTGCAGGAAGACGAAGACCACTAGCGTCACGAGCAACATGGCTTCGAACAGCGTCTTCACGACCTCGGCAATGGAGGCGGTGATGTAGGGGGTCGTGTCGAACGGCACCGACCACCGGACGCCCGCGGGAAAGCTCCTGGCCAGCTCGGCCATGCGCTGCAGCACCGCCTGCTTGACCTGGAGCGCGTTCGCTCCCGATCGTAGGAAGACGAGGAACAGGGCCGTGGGCTTGCTGTCGAGCCGCCCCACGACGTCGTAGTTGCGGGCCCCCAACCGGACCTCGCCGATGTCGTTGAGGCGCACCACCGAGGCGTCCGGTCGCCCCCGCACGATGATTTGCCCGAACTCGGCGGGATCCGTGAGCCGGCCCGCCGTGACCACGGGAATCGTGAGCTGGGTGCCCGACGGCGAAGG
>DASQAM010000431.1:0-4384 GCA_035635735.1 Gemmatimonadales bacterium
TCACCCGACGGCACGCGACTCGCCGTGCACGATCTGGCGCACGGCATCGTCGTGATGAACGCGGATGGGTCCAATCCGGTGAGGCTGCTGCCCAGCGGGGAGTACGGGACCGAGCCGGCTTGGTCGCCGGACGGTGCGTCCATCGTGTTCACGAAAATCTTCCCCGGCAGCCCGAGGATCGCGCGGATCAAGGCGGATGGGACCGGAGAGACGGAGCTCACGACCGGGGTGGGCGCCGTGGATGGACACCCCACCTGGTCGCGATGACCCACGCGCTCAGAACCGCCGCGAATAGCTCACGAAGATCAGTGTGCTGGCGAAATCCCCGCCGCCATGTTTGCCGGTCTGCTGGTCCAACACGCTCGCCTCGCGGTTCGCACTCAATCTGATTGGTGCGCTCAAGGTGAGCTGGCTCGGCCCTGTCGTGACAGACAGGCTGGGATCAAGCGAAATGGAGTATCCCGGCCTGCGGAAACCGGGGTCGCCGCCGCCAATGAGATCGCGGACCGGCTGGCCGTCGATTCGTCCGCCGAGACTGGCAGACACGCCTTGCTGCGGCCACACGGCGTATGCCAGACCGAGGCGTAGGGAGTAGTCGTCGGGCACCGACCAGTAGACGGTTCCACCCGGGTCTTTCGCCACGTCGCTCAGGCGGCGCGGATTGATCAAGTAAGAACCTGTCAGGTACGCGGTGCCGTTGTGGAATGCCTGCCGGTACGCCTGCAGCTGCAGGATGATGCCCCAACCGCCGTCACCGGGTTCGATAGATTGGTCCACTGGGTACTGGATGGACGTGCCGCCCTTAAGGAAGTAAGCGTCCGTCGCAGTGTGGGTTCCTGTGGGCGCCTTCACTCCGAGACCGAGCGCGATATTCCCGGAGTGGTTGTGGGGGTCCAGCAACCAGGTGCTGCCGATCAGACTGACGTCGCCCAAGCCGAGCGCCGTGACCGCGTGGCGAGCGGAGTCCGCATACATCCGGGACTGCATGCCGTCCACGAACGGTACGGTGAGGCTCAGGCTGAAGCGATCGGTCACGGCGTACGACGTGGTGACGTCAACCGAGTGGAGGTTGATGATGAGCGGCTGGCTGGTCGGGAGCAGTTGCGTCCCTACGAACAACTGGTCAGCGTGGAGATGACGGTACCCCAGCGCGATCCTCCACTGGTGCGCTGCGAGATCCGCTACCTGCACTTCGCCCTGTCCCCCCAAACTGGGGGTTGTGAAGCGCACCGGCATTCAGCCTTGCGCGAACGACTGCCTCGGGAGCGCGAGCAGGCCGACGCCGATTGTGAGAACTGCTACTGGGTGAACGCGCATACGACCTCCTCCTCTTGTCACCTGCAGCCCGTTACTGCTTCGGCAATATCGCGGCGAGCCCCTGCTGGATCCCTTGGCTCGTGATCGGGCCCGGGTTCACCATGCGCACGACGCCTTGGGCGTCGATGAACACCGACGTCGGGACGCCGCGCAACGCGTAGCTCTTGCGAACCTTCCCCTTCTGATCGAGCAACACCGGAAACGGCATCTGGAATGCCTCCACGAACTTCTGGACGTCCTTCATGCTCTCTTGATCCGTCAGGTTGATCGCCAGCACTTGCAGATCCTGATCCTGGTGAGCGTTGAAGGCATCGATGATGTCTGACATCTCCCCACGGCATGGTTTGCACCAGGAGGCCCAGAAATTGAGAAGCAGGGGACGACGCGTGTAATCGGAGAGGCTCACCGTTCCGCCGGCGAGCGTTTTCAGAGTGAAATTGGGCGCGGGCGATCCCAGCGTCTGGGACAACAGCAGTCTCGCGGCGGTGAGAATCGTCGCGCACGCGATGGAGAGGAACTGCGAACCGAGCCGCACCTTGGTCCCCCAAAACGCAACGCGCCGAGTTCCCGTTTGGGGAGCTCGGCGTCCGCCGCGTTGCCTCGAACTAGGCTACTGCAACATGGTGCTCGCCCGGTGGCGCGTCAAGCAGGCGTAGTTCATAGCGTCGCTCGGTAGCGCTCCCATTGCGCCTTCAGCTCCCGCATGAAGGCGATGAAGTCGGGATCGTTGCGGATGTGGTCGAGATTGGGGTCCCTTGCGAAGTAGGGATAGCAGGGCCACCCGCCCTCCGCCGCCTGCCGCAGCCAGTAAACGGCGCGGGCCGGCTGGTGGAGCAGGGCGTACACCGAGGCGATGTTGTAGGCGGTGTGATGAAACTGGTTGAAGCCCTTGCCCTTCTCGATGGCGGTCCGGATGTCCTTCTCCGCCCGCACGGCGTCGCCCGCCTGGGCGAAGAGGAGCGCGCGCGTGCTCGTGACCACCCCGCCGGGATCCTCCGGGTGGTCGCGCAGGTATCGCTCCATCAGCGCCGCGGCTTCCGCGTTCCGGCCGAGATAGAGGAGGGCCGAGGCGACCGAGTAGTTCCAGAGCGCCTGGTTGGACTCCGGTGGTACCTGCCGGATGAGGCGTAAGCCGTCCTCGTAGTGTCCCTGGTATACGAGCACGAGGCCTGTGCGGCGGGTCGCGCCGTAGTAGCCCGGATCGATGGCGAGCGTTCTGCGAAATTCATCCATGGCCTTCTCAAAGAGGCCGAGATGCAGATAGATGGTGCCAAGGCCATGATGCGCCTGGGCCAGGTTCGGGTTCAACTCCAGCGCGCGACGGTCCTCCTGAATGGCCGCTTCAGGGGCGAACCGGCCCGAGAGGTTCGACAGCACATTTGCCCGGGTGAAGTGCGCTTCCGCGAGGTCGGGGTCGAGGCGCAGCGCTTTCTCCGTAGCCATCCAGGCGCGTTCGACCAGCGCCGTATCGCTGGGCGCGAACAGGATGACTCGCAGCACGTACGCGTGCCCCAGCTCTGCCTGGGCCACCGCGAAGTCTGGATCCAGCGCGACCGCCCGTTCGAGCAGCGTGATCGCGACCGAATCGTCCGCGCGGTTTTCATGGCGCAGCCGGATCTTCCCGCGGAGGTAGGAGTCGTATGCCTCGAGATTCTTGGTCGGTGCGGCGTGGAGCGCGTGCTCCTCCGACGCGCTGAGGGGCAACGCGAGCGCCGAGACAATGCCGCGTGCCACGCGATCCTCAAGGGCGAACCGGTTCTGCACGGGTTCCTCGAATCGATCCGCCCAGAGCTGGTAGCCTGTGGCGGCGCTGATCAGCCGTACGTCCACGCGCACGAAACCACCCGCTTGTTGCACGCCGCCTTCCACGACGGCATCGACGTGCAGCTCCCGGGCGATCTCCGCGAGCGGCTTGCTCGTCCCGCGGAACGGCGTCACCGATCCGCGGGCGATCACCAACAGTGACCTGATCCGTCCGAGGTCAGTGGTCAAGGCCTCCGTGAGTCCATCAGCGTACCACGAGCGCAGGGTGTCTGCGGAGAGGTTGGCGAGTGGCAGGACCGCGAGTGACTGCAGGCGGCCGGTGACGGGCCTGGGCCACAGCCGCCCGCGCCAGTCGCCGCCGTTGGAGAACACCAGCCCGGCGGCGACAGCGGCCATTACGGCGGGCCATAACACGCGACGCCTACGCGCGGTTTCGGCCGCTGCCGCAACCGGCGTGTGTTCGCTGAAGGCCAAGCTCGCCAACTCCACCGGTGCCGCGGTCTCCCGTGCGCGCACCGCCGCGAGCAGCGCTTTGGTTTCCGCGGCGGGCTCCGTCTCGAGGTCTGCAGCGAGTCGCTTCGTGAATTCCTCGTAGGCCTCCACCGCACCGGCGCGATCCCCCAGCCGGTCGAGGAGCTTGATAAGGCGGCGCAGCAACTCCTCGTCATGCCGGGCGAGTCCCGTCCCGCGACGGGCCCACTGGGCGGCTGCGGCCAAGTCGCCCGCGGCCTCGGACTGCTCCACCAAGGTCCGCGCGCTGCGAGCGGCCGCCTCTCGCAGCTGGCCGCGCTCGCTCTCCAGCCAGCGCTCGAACTCCCCCGCGCCTGCGATGAAGAACCCATTGAGCAGATCGCCGCGGTAATGCTCCAGCGCCTCGTGCAATAGACCTGCGGCGACCGCGCAATCGAAGACGACGACATCGCACCAGATCCGCTCGAAATCGAGCCCAACCTCCTCGTCTCCACGGGTCACGATCACGTCCGCGCCCAAGGCCTCTCGGACCACGTGCAGCGCCTGACGCAGCGCGGCGCGGGCATGCTCCTGGTCGAGCTCAGGCCAGAAGAGGGCGAGCAGACTATCGCGGCGGTGGAGGCGCTTGGGTGTGGCGGCGGCGAGGTAAGCGAGCAGCGCGAGGCGCCGCGGGCGGGTGAGGAGGCTTTGGACCTCGCGCCCCTCGGCGTCGGTCAGGTGGAGAGCCCCGAGCAGCCGGAACTCGATCATGCGAGGCCCCTTCGGCGCTGGCAGAGCCGCAACCGTCACCGCCATCGGTGACGGACCGGTCACGTCCTGGTGACGCGCCCGG
>DASQAM010000432.1:0-2800 GCA_035635735.1 Gemmatimonadales bacterium
TGATCGTGAGGGCCTTGTTCAGGAACGCGAGCTCGCGCAGCCGGGTGGCGATCGTGGCGTAGTCGAAGCGCGTCTCGGTGAAGATCTTCGTGTCGGGCTTGAACCAGACGGTCGTGCCTGTGCCCTTCGCCTTGCCGATGATCTCCAGCTTCTTCGTGGTTTCGCCCCGCTCGAACGCCATGTGGTGCCGCTTGCCGTCGCGGTCCACCCACACCTCGAGCTTTTCCGAGAGCGCGTTCACGACCGACACGCCGACGCCGTGCAACCCGCCCGAGACTTTGTACGTGCTCTTGTCGAACTTGCCCCCCGCGTGCAGGACCGTCAGCGCCACCTCGACCCCGGGCTTTTTCTCGGTCTTGTGAATATCGACCGGGATGCCGCGGCCATTGTCGACCACGGTGATCGCATTGTCCGCATGGATGGTGACGTCGATTTGCGTGGAGTAGCCGGCGAGCGCCTCGTCGACCGAGTTGTCCACCACTTCGTACACGAGGTGGTGGAGCCCCCGCCCGGAGACCGATCCGATGTACATCGCGGGGCGTCGCCGCACCGCTTCCAGGCCCTTGAGGACCTGAATCGAGTCGGCCTGGTAGTCGCCGTTACCCTTGTCCTTCGATGCTCGGGGTTTTGCCTTCGCCATAACGCTCTACTGTGAGAGAAGCCAACGGATCGTCTTGATCCGACCGGCGCCGCGGCCGGCGTTGATCGCCGCCATGATCTGCGGCCCCATGAGCTGCAGCTCGGTCATCCAGGGGCTCGTCGCGACCCGCACGAACAGCGTGCCGTCGGGGGTCACACTCTCCGGTGCCGTGACACGGGCGATCTGCGGACCAACCAACCGGGGCCAGTCGGGAATGACCTGCGCCTGCGCCAGCCGCGTGGCGAGCCCGGACTTGGCGAGGTAGCTGCGCAGGGTCTCGCCCACCGCGGTCGGCCGTTTCCCTCTGCCTCCCCCGCGCTCGGCCATCGGGTTGCCCCCCTTACAAGAAGCGCCACGGGGCACCCCGTGGCGCAGCGCGGCGCCGCCGCGAGAGCCTCAGATAACCCAATAAAAATACTCAGAAGTTATTGTCGTGGCAAGACTTACTCTCACCGGCCGCGGAAGCGTGGGGGCCGCTTCTCGAGGAACGCCGTCAGTCCTTCCTTCATGTCCTCGGTCGCCGCCAGGAGCCCGAAGTGATTGGCTTCGAGCAGCAGTCCCTCATCGAGCGTCATCTCCAGCCCCTGGTCCACCGCTTCCAGTGCGAGGCGCACCGCCAGCGGCCCCATCGCGAGGATACCCCGCAGCGTCTTCTCCGCCGCCGCGAGCAGCTCGCCCGCCGGGACAACCTGGTTGACGAGGCCGATGCGATAGGCCTCCTGAGCGTCGATCATATCGCCCGTGAGGATCAGGCGGAGCGCGTTGCCTTTGCCGACCAGCCGGGGCAGCCGCTGCGTGCCCCCATAGCCCGGGGCGATGCCGAGTTTGACCTCGGGTTGGCCGAACTTGGCGGCGTCGCTCGCGATCCGCAGGTGGCACGCCATGGCGAGCTCGCAACCGCCGCCCAGCGCATAGCCGTTCACCGCCGCGATCACCGGCTTGCCGCAGGTCTCGAGGCGCCGCAGCATCGCCTGGCCGCGCAGCGCCCGTGCCTTCCCGTCGAACGGCCCTTGTTTCGCGAGGTCAGCGATATCCGCCCCGGCCACGAACGCCTTCTGCCCGGCGCCCGAGAGGATCGCCCCTTTGATCGCGTCCTCGGTGGCCACGCGCTCGGCCGCGTCGGCCAGCTCGTCCACCACCTGGTCGTTCAGGGCGTTCAGCTTGTCGGGGCGGTTGATGGTGATCAGCGCGACGCCGTCTTTGATCTCGAACAGGAGAGTTTGGTAGCTCATGGCGACAATCCTAACCCGAGAGTGCGGAATGCGGAATTCGGAATGCGGAATGTAAGTGGAAGATCGGCCTGCTGAGCGAACCTCCATCGCAATTCCGCATTGCATTCCGCATTCCGCACTCCGCACTCCGCATTAGGTTCTTCCCCATGCCCGTTCAAGCGATCGCCTGGTCTCCTGCCGGTGCCGTGCGGATCGTGGACCAGCGCGCGCTGCCAGAGGCGAAGATCGAGCGCGACCTGGAAACCGGAGAGGCGGTGGCGGACGCGATCCGCACGCTGCAGCTGCGCGGCGCGCCGCTCATCGGGATCGCGGCGGCGATGGGTCTCGTCGCGGGCACGCGCGAGCTGCGGGCGGCGCCGCGCCACCGCTTTCTCGCCCGGCTGGACGAGTTGGCGCGGTTGCTCGGGGCGACGCGGCCCACCGCGGTGAACTTGCGCTGGGCGCTGGACCGCATGACACGTGTCGCGGCGGAGACGCCGGACAGCTGGGGCGGCGCGGCGATTTGGGAGCGGCTCCAGGCCGAGGCGACGGCCATCTGGGAAGAAGACCGCGCCATGTGTCGGCGGATCGGGGAGGCGGGGCTGCCGCTCATCCCGGACGGCGCGAAGGTGCTCACCCATTGTAACGCGGGTGCGCTCGCGACCGGCGGGATCGGCACCGCGCTCGCGCCCCTCTATCTCGCCCACGAAGCCGGGCGACGCCTGCACGTCTTCGTGGACGAAACGCGGCCCGTGCTTCAGGGCGCCCGGCTCACAGCTTGGGAGCTCGTGCATGCCGGGATCCCGTGCACCGTCATTGCCGACGCCGTCGCGGGCTCGTTGATGCGCCAGGCGCAAGTGGACCTCGTGATCGTCGGCGCCGACCGCATCGCGGCGAACGGCGACTTCGCCAACAAGATCGGCACGTACCCGCTGGCCGTGCTCGCGCT
>DASQAM010000433.1:0-7760 GCA_035635735.1 Gemmatimonadales bacterium
GCGCTCGCTCGCGACCGGCGGGGCGCCGGTGTCGCTATGAAAGCCACCGCCCAGCCCGCCGCCGACGTCCTGGTCGCGAAGGCCCAGGACCGCTCCGCGCTGATCGGGATCGTCGGCCTCGGATACGTGGGTCTGCCGCTCGCCATGGAATTCGCGCGCGCCGGGTTCCGCGTGCTCGGGTTCGATGTGAGCCAGGCCGTCGTCGACAGCCTGACCCAGGGACGCTCCCACGTGCAGGACGTGGCGAGCGCGGACGTAGGGCGTTTCGCGAAGGAAGGCAAGTTCACGGCGACGACGGACCTGGCACGGCTGCGCGAGCCCGACGTCGTGTCGATCTGTGTCCCCACCCCCCTCTCGAAGACGAAGGACCCCGACGTGAGCTACGTGCTCGCGGCGACGAACGCGGTGAAGCGGGCCCTGCGGCGCGGCCAGCTCATCGTGCTCGAGTCCACGACTTATCCCGGCACCACGCGCGAGCTGATGCTCCCCGCGCTGGAGGAGACGGGGCTCAAGGTGGGGGAGGATTTCTTCCTCGCGTTCTCCCCCGAGCGGGTGGACCCGGGCAACCCGAAATGGAACACGCACAACACGCCCAAGGTGGTGGGCGGGCTCACGGCAGCGTGCCGACGCGTGGCGATGGCGATCTACGAGCCGGCCATCGAGCGCCTCGTGGCCGTGTCGTCCACCGAGGCCGCGGAGCTCGTGAAGATTCTCGAAAACACGTTTCGCAGCGTGAACATCGGGCTCGTCAACGAAATGGCGATCGTGTGCGACAAGCTGGGCGTCGACGTGTGGGAGGTGATCGATGCCGCGGCGACGAAACCCTTCGGGTTCATGAAGTTCACCCCGGGCCCCGGCGTCGGGGGGCACTGCATTCCGCTCGACCCGCACTATCTCGCGTGGAAGATGCGAACCCTCAACTATCGCACGCGATTCATCGAGCTGGCGGGCGAGATCAACGCGGAGATGCCGGAGTACTGGGTCGCCCGCGTGGTCGATCGCCTGAACGAGCAGGGACGCGCGGCGCGGGGCAGCAAGATCCTGGTGGTGGGCGTCGCGTACAAGAAGGACATCGATGACGTCAGGGAGAGCCCGGCCCTCGATGTGATCCGGTTGTTGCAACGGCGCGGCGCGGCGGTCTCCTATCACGATCCGCACGTCCGGAAGCTCAAGGACGAGGCCGTTGATCTTGCGTCGATCCCGCTCACATCCGAGACGCTGGCGGCCGCCGACTGCGTGGTCATCGTGACGGATCATTCCGATGTCGACTACAGTCTCATAGAGCGCTGTGCGCGTCTAGTCGTCGATACGCGCAACGCGCTCGCGACGGCTCGGCAGCGAAGGCACGCGTCGTGAAGATCGCCGTGGTCGGCACCGGATACGTCGGCCTCGTCGCGGGGGCGTGTCTGGCCGAGACCGGCAACGATGTCGCCTGCGTGGACGTGGACGCCGCGAAGATCGAGGGTCTCCGTCAGAACCGGCTCCCGATCCACGAGCCAGGGCTCGAGCCGCTCGTCGTGCGCAACCAGCGCGACGGCCGGCTGGAGTTCACCACCGACGTCGGCGCCGCGGTCCGGCGCTCCGACGTGGTCTTCATCGCGGTCGGCACGCCACCGGGCGAGGACGGCGCGGCCGACCTGCAGCACGTGCTGGAGGTGGCGCGCACCATCGGACGGCACATGGACCGTCCCAAGCTGGTCGTCACCAAGAGCACGGTTCCCGTCGGCACCGCGGAGCGGGTACGCGCCGAAATCGCCGAGCACACGACCACCGCGTTTCACATCTGCGCCAATCCCGAGTTTCTCAAGGAAGGGGCCGCGGTCGAAGACTTCATGAAGCCGGACCGTGTCATCGTGGGTGTGGACTCGGCGGAGGCGGCGGATGTGATGGGTCAGCTGTACGCGCCGTTCGTGCGGACCGGCAATCCCATCATCTTCATGGACTTGCCCTCGGCGGAGATGACCAAGTACGCGGCCAACGCCATGTTGGCCACGCGCATCTCCTTCATGAATCAGATCGCCCTGCTGTGTGACGCCGTCGGCGCGGACGTCACCCTCGTCCGCAAGGGGATCGGGTCGGACCGGCGCATCGGACCGGCGTTCCTGTTCCCGGGGCCGGGTTACGGCGGGTCGTGCTTCCCGAAGGATGTCAAGGCGCTCATCCGCACGGGGGAGGACCGCAGCGTGTCACTCGATATCCTGCACGCGGTCGAGGCGGCGAACGAGCGGCAGAAGCGCGTGCTGTTCGAAAAGCTGGCGCGTCGGCTGGGCGACGGGTTGCGCGGCGCCGCGGTCGCCGTCTGGGGGCTCGCGTTCAAGGCCGAGACCGACGATGTGCGCGAGAGCCCCGCACTCGTACTGGTCGAGCAGCTGCTGGGCGCGGGCGCGCAGGTGCGCGTGCACGACCCGGCGGCGCTCGCGTCCGCGCGCCGCCACCTGGGAGACCGGGTGACCTATGCCAAGAGTGTGTACGACGCGGTGGACGGGGCGGCCGCGCTCGCGATCGTTACCGAGTGGCTGGAGTACCGGAATCCCGACTTCGAGCGCATCAAGCGCGCCCTGACGCGGCCTGTGATCGTGGATGGACGGAATCTGTACGACCCGCAGCGCATGGCGCGGCTGGGGTTCATCTACGAGAGCATCGGCCGCCCGGTGGCATGCGCATCCTCGTAACGGGTGCCGCTGGATTTCTCGGTTCGCATCTCTGCGACCGGCTGCTCGCGCTGGGCCACCGGGTGGTGGGGATGGACAACTTCATCACCGGGAACCGATCGAACCTCGAGCATCTGAAGAGCCACCCGAACTTCCAGCTGATCCTCCACGACGTGGCCAACTTCATCGAAGTGGAGGGGCCACTCGAGGGCGTGCTCCATTTCGCGAGCCCGGCCAGCCCGGTGGACTACCTGGAATTGCCCATCCAGACACTGAAGGTGGGGTCCCTCGGCACCCATAAGGCGCTCGGCCTGGCGAAGGCGAAAGGTGCGCGATTCCTCCTCGCATCGACGTCGGAAGTGTACGGCGATCCGCTGGTGCATCCCCAGCCCGAGAGCTACTGGGGGAATGTGAACCCGGTGGGGCCCCGTGGCGTGTATGACGAGGCCAAGCGCTTTGCCGAAGCCATCACGATGGCGTATCATCGCTTCCACCGGCTCGACACCCGGATCGTACGTATCTTCAATACCTATGGACCGCGCATGCGACCCCACGACGGCCGGGTGGTGTCGAACTTCATCGTGCAGGCGCTCAAAGGCGAGCCTCTCACCGTGTACGGTGACGGCTCTCAGACCCGCTCCTTCTGCTACGTGGACGACCTCGTGGAGGGCATCGTGAGGCTGTTCGAGCGCGGGGGACCGGATCCGACGAACATCGGCAACCCCAATGAATTCACCGTGCGCCAGCTGGCCGAGCTGGTGCTGCGATTGACCGGGAGCCGGAGCCGCATCGTGGAGCAGCCTCTCCCCACCGACGATCCCAAGGTCCGCCAACCCGATATCCAACGTGCCCGCGAGACGCTCGGCTGGGAGCCGAAGATCTCGCTCGAAGACGGGCTGCACCGCACCATCGAGTATTTCAGCGGGCTCACGGCGGCGTGAGCATCCGCCTGCTCGTCACGGGCGCAGCCGGCTTCATCGGCTCGCACGTGAGCGAAGCGCTCCTCGCCCGGGGTGACGAGGTGGTGGGCGTCGACAACTTCGATGCCTTCTACCCCCGCGCCGTGAAGGAGCGGAACCTCGATGGGCTGCGCCGGACCAAGGGCTTCCGCTTCGTCGAGGCGGACATCGTCCGTGATGCGCTCCCGCTCGAGGGTGTGTCGGTCGTGCTGCACCTCGCGGCGCGTCCGGGGGTGCGCCCCTCCCTCGAGGACCCCGCGTCCTACGGCGACACCAACGTGACGGGCACGGTGCGGGTGTTCGAAGCGGCGCGGCGTGCCGGCCTCCGGCGCATCGTGTTCGGCTCGTCATCTTCGGTGTACGGCGACGCGACGCCCGCCCCCTTCCCCGAGGACGCCCCGGCCGTCTGGCCCATCTCGCCCTACGCCGCCAGCAAGCGCGCCGGGGAGCTGATGGCGCACGCGTTCGCCCATCTGTACGGCATGCAGATCGCCTGCCTCCGGTTCTTCACGGTGTACGGGCCGCGCCAGCGGCCCGACCTCGCGATCCATCGCTTCACCCACCTCATCGCCGGTGGACAGCCGATCCGGATGCACGGGGACGGGTCGAGCGAGCGCGACTATACCTATATTACGGATTGTGTGGACGGCATCCTCGCCGCCGTGGAATGGACGGCCCGGCCGCGGCCGGGGGGGGGGCTCGCCGAGCCGATCAACATCGGCGGCGGGGCGCGCGTGCGGCTCGACCACCTGATCGAGTTGATCGGGCGAACGCTGGGGCGTGAGGTGCGGATCGAGCGCCACGGCGACCAGCCGGGAGACGTGCGGCTCACGGCCGCGGACCTGCGTCGTGCCCAGCGCGAGCTCGGGTACCGCCCCGCGGTGGGAATCGAGGAAGGCATTCGGCAATTCGTCCGTTGGTACGAGGCGGTGCATGGACGTCAGCGCTGAGCATCTGGTCGAGCAGGCCCGAGAGCGGTTCCAATTGCAGGACTACTACGGGGCCATCCACCTCCTCGAGGAGGTGGTTGCGGCCGGCCGCGCGTTCGCCGATGCGCACCACGTGCTCGGCCTGTCGTACTCACTCGTGGGTCAGCAAGATCAGGCCCTCGCGCAGCTCGACCGTGCCCTGGCGCTCAACCCCCATTACATCGAGGCGCTGGTGCACCGCGCCATCGTGCTGAACGAGTTGGGACGGGAGGCCGAGGCGGACGCCGCGTTCCGGCGCGCCGCCCAGGTCGGGGGCGAGCCGCGCGAGGGCTTCGCGGCCCATGTAGCCGCCAAACTGGCCAACCAGCACGCTGCTCTGGGCGATGCGTACCTCGGGGCCGGCGGCCTGACGCAGGCGATCGGGGAGTACCAGCAGGCGCTCACCCTGGGACCCGCGTTTCACGACCTGCGGTACAAACTGGGGCGTATGCTGCTCGAGGCAGGCCGCGCCCTCGATGCGCGCGAACACTTCGAGATCATCGTGCGCGCCCGTCCCACCTACCTCGACGCGGCCGCTATGCTCGGGCTCGCCTGCTACCTCGCCGGGGACGGGCTCGCGGCGAAGGCGGTGTGGGAGGAATGCCGGGAGCGCCGGCCGGAGGATCCGCGCGTGGAAGCCTACCTCGCCATGCTGGTGCGCAATGACTCTCCCGTGCCGGTGGCGGTGCCGGCCTCCGGTGGGGACGGCGATCCGCCGTCGGCCCATCCCGCGAGTCGATCCGAGCGGAAGAAGCGGTCGTGACACGCTGGGTGTTGCTGGGTGTCGCGCTAGGGCTTGCGTGCCAGCCGAGTGCCGCCGACCACGAGGAGCTGGGCGATCGCGCCTACGCCGCAGGGGCGTACCGCGATGCCCTCGCCGAATACGAGCTCGGGCTGAAGGCCCACCCCGGCAGCGCGGATCTGAACGCCAAGGCGGGCGCGGCGGCGCTGCACGTCGGGGACTACGCTAGCGCCGTGGAGGCGTACGTAGTGCTCGGCGCGCGCGACGGATCGCGGGCCGGTGAAGCGGCGGATGGCCTCGAGCGGGTGGCGCGTGCGGCGCTCGCTGCGAACGACCGGGGCGATGCGGCCAAGGGGCTCGCGGGGCTCCGGGCCGTGGCTCCCACCAGGCCGCTCGGCCGCTACACCCGGTTGGCGGCGCTCGATGCCGCCGATCGCGGCGATACGGCCAGCGCGATAGTGCTGCTGCCGGGGGCGATCGCGGCTGCCGGCGACGCTCGCATGGCCGATTCCCTGCTGTTCGTGTACGGGATGGCCGCGGTGCGCGCGCGTGATTGCGCTACGGCCGTGCCGGCGTTCGAAGGCGTGATCCGGCGGCAACGGGAGCCCGCGGTCGCGGACCGCGCGCGCGAGGGCTTGGGGTTGTGCTCCTTGGTTCAGGGCCAGCAGTTGCTCGAGAAGGGCAAGCCCAGCGAGGCGGAGGACTGGTTCCGGCGCGCCACTGCGCCGGGGTCGCCCGCAGACGTCGTGCGCGGGGCGTTTCTGGGCCTTGGAGACGTGAAGCTCGCTCAGGGCGACGTGGCGGCGGCGTTGGAGAGCTACCAGCAGGCACTGGCCGGCGGCACACCCGGGGACACCATCACCCAGCGGGCGCACGAAAAAATCAACGCCCTTGGCAAGGCCGACGCGCCGTCGCCGGCTCCACCGAACCAGCCGTGAGGATCATGCTTCGCTCCCTCGTCATCGTCGGTGCCGCGCTGCTGGCGGCCTGCCACCATGGGCCCCGAGTGGTGCCCGCTCCGGACCCCGTCGTCGACCTGGCGAAGGCGCGTGCACAGTTCCGGAGCGGGGACTACGCAAAGGCGCTGGTGTCGTTCCGCCGGCTCACCTACGAGCTGGGCCCAACTCAGCCGGAGATGGCCGAGGCGCGATACAATATGGCCGAGTGTTACTTCCAGACGGGGGACCGCGTGCAGGCGGCCCACGAGTTCCGCCAGGTCGCGGACCAATTCGCGACGAGCGAGTACGCGCCCTTGGCCCTGCTGCGGGCCGGCGATGCCAACCTGCGGCTGTGGCGGAAGCCGGAGCTGGATCCGTCGTACGGCGAAACGGCGCTGGCCATCTACCAGGAGCTGGCAGGGCGCTATCCGGGGACCGATGCGGCCGCCCGGGCGCAGATGCATACGCAACAGCTGAAGGAGTGGTTCTCCCAGAAAGACTACAAGAACGGGATGTTCTACTTCCGGCGACGCGCTTACGATTCCGCGATCATCTACTTTAAGGACGTGATTGCGACCTATCCCGGGACGTCAGGCGTCCCCGACGCGTTGATGCGGCTGGTAGACAGCTACCGCGTCATCGGGTACGCCGACGAGCTGAAGGAGACCTGCGCGCACCTGCGGCGCTTCTTCCCGCAGACCGAGGGGCTCGACAAGTCCTGCCCGGCCGACTCGAGCACCGCCACGCCGTCCTGACCTCGCGTGGAGGCTCTGTTCGGCGGCTCGTTCGACCCCGTGCACATCGGGCATCTGGTCGCCGCGGAAGCAGTGGGGGAAGCACTCGACGCCAGGGTGCGGTTCCTCCCCGCACGCGCGCAGCCCTTCAAGCGGGCGGCGCACGGCGCCGCGCCCGAGCAGCGCGCGGAGATGCTGGATCTCGCGGTCACCGGGAACCCGCGCCTGGCCGTCGAGCGCATCGAGCTCACGCTGCCCGTCCCGTCATACACGGTCCGGACGCTGCAGGCGCTGGCCGGGCGGGAGCCGGGGAACCGGTTCACGTTATTGCTGGGGGCCGATGCGGCCGCCGAGCTGGCCGCCTGGTATCAAGTCGAGGCGCTCCCCGCGCTGGCGGACGTGGTAGTGTTCTCGCGACCGGGAGCGTCGCTGCCGCGGCACCCGGCCATCCGTCGGGTCGTCGAAGTGCCGGCGGTCGATGTGTCGGCCACGATGATCCGGGAGCGGGTGCGGCAGGGCCGCTCGATCCGCTATCTGGTGCCCGATGCCGTGCGCGACTACATCGCGGCGCGCGGGCTGTATCGCGAATAGAGGATTGATGTACAAGGGTTGGTTCACCAAGATCTTCGGGACCCAGTTCCAGCGTGAGCTGAAACGCATCCGCCCCATCGTGGACGCGATTCATCGCCACGAGGCACGCCTCAAGGGGCTGTCGGACGGGGAGCTGCAGGGCCAGACGCCGAAGCTGCGCGGCCTCATCGCCGAGCG
>DASQAM010000434.1:0-2984 GCA_035635735.1 Gemmatimonadales bacterium
TGGTGGCCGTGAGCGGGGCCGACCCGCTCAACCTGGTGGGGATCGTGATGCCTGGAGACGTGGTCGCCGGAGTCGCGACGAACCGGATCCTGTATCGAGACGGAATACCGGTCGCGCTCAAAGAGGGAGCAGGGAGCGGGGAGCGATACCTCGCGGAGGTGACACCGGACGAACGAGAGCGGCTCAAGTCCGCGTTGGTGCGCGGGCGCGTGGCTCCGCTCGTGCGGACCTATCTCGGTAGGACTCGTCCCAGACCCGCTGCCACGCCCGACTAGTAGTTGACGAAGGTGATCGCCTGCCGGATCACCGCTCGCACCGCTCGACCCTTACTGCGTGCGGGGCGATACACCGACCCACGCACTACGCGCAGCGCCTCCTCGTCGAATCCGTGGTTAGGACTGTGAACGATGCTCATCGGCGCTGGCTCAACGTGCCCGGTGGCATCGAGCGTCGCTTCCACCAGCACCGTGCCGTCGACCCGTAGTGCCTGCATCTCGCGCGGATAGCGGATTGCCGGATGCGAGACAAGCGCGGGTTGCTGGTCCACGTCCCCGACTGCGGTCGGCGCAGTCATGGCGGCGCCTGGCGGCTTGGCCCCACGCCGGCCGATCCGGACCGAGTCTGCGAAGCGGCGCAAGAACGGCGCGAGGTCGACCCCGTGCGCGGTGAGGGTTTGGTATAGTGCGAGGCCCGCTGCCAGATCGGCGCGCCCGGCGCTGTCCCGCCCCGTGCGCGACGCGGCGACACCCCGCACCAGCAGCGCGTACATCCGTTCCCCCTCGGTTGGATGCGTGAGCGCCGTATCGAGAGCGAGATCGAGCTGAACGAGGGCGCTATCGGGGCGATTCGCGCCGAGTTGGCTCCGGGCGCGCGAGACGAGCTCCGTTGCGCTGAGGCGGGGCGGCCGCACGTCCACTGCCATCTGGACCATCACGCGCACCGCCACGCGTTTGACGCGGCCGGGAGAGAACTGGGACGCCAGCAGCATCTGCTTCACGGGTTCGATCAGGGCCGAGTCCGGCGTCGACAAGATCTCCACGGAGGCGGGCTCGGCTCGCCCGGTGGTGTCGATGATCGCCGCGACCCTGACCAATCCCTGGGGATGCCGCCGCAGCAAGCTGGGCGGGTAGTCCACGGGCGGGCCCGACAAACGGCGGGGCGGTTCGTCCACGCTCCCTGAGGAGTAGAAGACGCGCTGCGACTGCCCCACGAGGCGCAATGGCAGGGCGCAGATCGTGAGGGCGACGGCGACGCCGAGCAACCGGGTCACGGCCGGGTCAGGTCAACGGTCACCACGGGTAGGTCCCAATGCGCCGCGAGAATCTCGAAGCGTCGCTGCTCCTCGCGCCGAAACGTGTCCTGGTCGGGAAACAAACGTTTCAGCTCCGCCTCGGGGAACGGCTCGTGCGGCGCCGCGGCGTTCTTCCACACAATCGTGACGCGATAGTCCCAGCGGCCATCCTCGGTCCCGTGGAACCGGGGCGCCTCCGCGGTGACCCGCTGGACGTGCCCCAGCTCGATCTCCCGCTTCAACACCGGGAAGTGGTTCTTCTTGAAGAGCCGGATGAACTCGTCGGCGAAGCCCCAGCGCGTCTTGTAATAGTACTCCACCACAAACGGCTCACTCGCCCCGGCGGGGGGTGCCTGGGCGGCGCTCAACACCGGCATCGTGAGCAGCGCTGCCAGTATGGTCCAACGCACCTGCCTCCTCCCTTCTGAGTCGTGCGTCCGACCGGCGCGCACGATCTTCGCGGTGGTGACTACTGCGGGCATCAGCCGACCGGTTGCTTCAGCTTGTCGAAGTAGAGCTTCCGCACCTTGGCCACTTTGGGGGCGATCACGGCGCTGCAGTAGCCCTGGTTCGGGTTACGGCGATAATAGTCGCGGTGGTACTCCTCGGCCGGATAGAAGGCCTCGAGCGGCTTCACCTCGGTCACGACCGGGTCGTCCCACACGTGCTCCGCCGCGAGCTCCTTGATCACCTGCTCCGTCACGGCTTTCTGCTCCGGCGTGTGATAGAAGACCGCCGACCGGTACTGTGTCCCGACGTCCCCGCCCTGACGGTTGAGCGTGGTCGGGTCGTGGATCGTGAAGAAGACGTGGAGCAGGTCGTTGAACGAGACGACCGTGGGATCGAAGGTGATCTGGACGACTTCGGCGTGGCCCGTGGTGCCCGTGCAAACGTCCTCGTACGAGGGGTTCGCGACGTGTCCGCCGGCGTATCCGGACTGGACTTTCTCCACGCCCTTCAAGTCCTGGAAGGCGGCTTCGAGGCACCAGAAGCAGCCTCCGGCGAGGGTTGCGACTTCGCGCTGCGGCACCTGCATATCCCCTTTCTGACTCCTCACGAAACGTCACACCCGCAGCACGCGGGCCGCCAGCGCGGTGCCGGCCACGCGCGCCCGGATCTTGGCGAACGCCGTTTCGCGGTCCGTGGAAATGTCGTCGCCGAACGGCGCGAAACCGCAATCGTCGGTCGTCCCCAGCCGGTCGAGTGGGATGTACTCCGCCGCTTCCAGGACCCGGTCCCGAACCTCTTCGGGTGTCTCCACTCGGGGATCGATCGGATCGATCACGCCGACGAATATGCGCTGGCCGGGCTTGGCATGCTCCTTCATGAGGCGCAACGCCTTGCCGCGGTTCTCCTCACTCGCGCACTGGATGTAGAAGTTGGTGACCTTCAACTCGAACAGCGTGGGCAGGAGCTCCGCGTAGTCCACGTCGGCGCTGTGCGTCGAGTCCTGATCACCCCCCGGGCAGGTGTGGACTCCGATTCTCCGGCGCTCTTCCGCCGTGAAACGCTGCAGCACCTGGTTGTTCAGCTCCACGAACATCCTGAGCAAACCCTTCGTGGGATCGAGCTTCACCGCGAGCCGGCCTTCGGTGAAATCGAGCTGCACGACGTGGGCGCCCTGCGCGAGGCAACGACGGATGTCCGTCTCCGCCTCGCGCACCAGATCCTGGAGAAACGCTTCGCGCGGATA
>DASQAM010000435.1:0-7526 GCA_035635735.1 Gemmatimonadales bacterium
CGTCTACGGTCGGCTCAGCTCGGGCCGCTCTCCAGCTCGAACAGGTCGTCGAGCTTGGTCAGCACCAGCAGGAATCGCAGCTCCTCGTTGGCCCCGCGCAGACACACCGTCAGCCGGCGCTCCGCGGCCTTCCGCTGAATCAACATCAGGGCACCGAGGCCCGCGCTGTCGATCTGGCGCGTACCCGCGAGGTCGATGACCAGACGCCCGGCACCCTCCGCCAGCTGTTCCAGCAGCTCGGTGGCCGCACGGCGGAACACCGTACGTGAGTCGAGCCCCAGCTCCTCCGGAGCGGCCAGGACCTTCTCGCCCGGACGCATGGACATTGTCACCAGCTCCTCCACAGTCGGCTCCAGTAGTTCACCGGCCGGGCTTAATGCGACTCCGGTGCCATCCAGCTAACCTGCGGACCGTCAACCGCTTGTCAAAGCGGGGTGAGGCGTCTCACCCGCCTGGGTGCCGCAGACGGAATGCCTGGGGGCAGTTTGCAAGGGCCGCCTTGACCACCGTCCATCCCGGGGGCATACCTTAGCCAATCCCCCTGAACCCACGACATCCCGGGCAAGCTTTGCGCAAACAGGGGTAGGTACCGGCTAGGAGGCAAATCAGATGGCGAAACCGAGGATGAAGACCACGGAGCAAACCGAGGTCAGCGAGGCCCAGATCGCCGTGCATTGGAAGGAAGAGGCGTACTATCAGCCTTCCGAGAAATTCAAGGCACAAGCGAACATGCGAGACCCGCACGTGTTCGACCGGTTCGGGCTCGACAAGTTCCCCGACTGCTTCAGAGAGTATGCGGACATGCTGACTTGGTTCGAGCCTTATCACACCGTCCTCGATACCAGCGCCGCGCCGTTCTGGAAATGGTTCGCCGGCGGCAAGATCAACGCATCGTACAACTGTGTGGACCGCCAATTGGCCAAGTATGCAAACAAAGCAGCCTTCATTTTCGTGCCCGAGCCCGAAGCGGAGCGGGACGTGGTCATGACGTATCAGGAGCTCTATGACCGCGTCAATGAGGTGGCCGCCATGCTTCGGGACTTGGGACTCAAAGCTGGTGACCGCGTCACCTTTCACATGCCGATGGTCCCGCAGCTGCCGATCACAATGCTGGCGTGTGCGCGGCTGGGAATCATCCACTCTCAAGTCTTCGGTGGGTTCAGCGGTCAGGCGTGCGGCTCCCGCATTCACGATTCGGGCAGCCGCGTCCTGGTTACGATGGACAGCTACTGGCGCAATGGCGCCCTCGTTGATCACAAGGCGAACGCCGACATCGCGGTTCGGGCGGCGAAAGAGTTGGGGCAGGACGTCGACAAGGTGTTGGTGTGGCAGCGATACCCCGGCAAATATTCCGCCAAGACACCGATGGTTCCGGGTCGCGATGTCTTCGCGGACGACCTGCTCAAGGACTACCAAGGCAAAAAAGTCGAACCGGTGGCCCTACCGTCGGAGGCGCCGCTGTTCCTGATGTACTCGAGCGGCACCACCGGCAAGCCCAAGGGCGCGCAACACGGCATCGCGGGGTATCTGTCCTACGTGACCGCCACCTCCAAGTGGATTCTCGACATTCATCCGGAAGACATCTATTGGTGTATGGCGGACATCGGCTGGATCACCGGGCATTCCTACATCGTCTATGGTCCGCTGGCGAACGCGGCGACGAGCGTCTTGTACGAGGGCGTGCCGACGTTTCCCGACGCGGGGCGGCCCTGGCGCATCGCTGAGCGCTTGGGCGTGAACATTTTTC
The DNA here is from genome assembly GCA_035635735.1 of Gemmatimonadales bacterium. Taxonomy (GTDB): domain Bacteria; phylum Gemmatimonadota; class Gemmatimonadetes; order Gemmatimonadales; family GWC2-71-9; genus AG41. The sequence continues at coordinate 1,748 of DASQAM010000435.1, forward strand.
ACACCGCGCCCACGGCCATCCGGATGCTGCGGAAACTCGGTCCCCAGGAGCCACGCAAGTACAAATACCACTTCAAGTCAATGACGACGGTGGGCGAGCCGATCGAGCCGGAAGCATGGCGCTGGTATTACGACGAGGTCGGCAAGCGGGAAGCCGTCATCACCGATACGTGGTGGATGACGGAGACCGGCGGCTTTCTCGGCACCACCGTTCCGGCGATTCACGCGATGAAGCCCGGCAGCTGCGGCCCTGCCGCGCCCGGGATTCATCCGGTCATCTACGACGAAACCGGGGCGGAAATTTCCAAAGGGTCCGGCAAGGCGGGCAATATGTGTATCCGCAACCCGTGGCCGGGCATCATGCAGACGATCTGGGGCGACCACGACCGCTACGTCAAAACGTACTACGGCAAGTACAACAAGCACCCCAGGAGCAAAGACTGGCGTGACTGGCCGTTCCTGTGCGGCGACGGCGCGGTGCAGGCGGCCGATGGCTATTACCGCATCCTCGGCCGTATCGACGACGTGATCAATGTCGCGGGTCACCGCTTGGGCACGAAGGAGATCGAGTCCGCCTGTCTCACCGTCCCCGAGATCGCCGAAGCCGCCGTCGTCCCGGTCCAGGACGAGCTCAAGGGACGCGTGCCGGAAGTGTACGTCGCGCTCAAGCCGGGCGTGCCGCCGAGTCAGGCCGTCATCGACCGGGTGGTTAAGGCGAACGAGGAAGTGATCGGCAAGATCGCGCGGCCCAAGCACGTCTACATCGTGCCGGATATGCCCAAGACGCGCTCCGGGAAGATCATGCGCCGCGTGCTCGCGGCCATCTCGAATCGCAGGGACGTCGGCGACGTGACGACCCTGGCGAACCCCGATGTCGTAGAGCAGATCCGCGCCATGGTTCAGGGCAAGGACACACAGGCGACGCAGGAAGCATTGCCGGAGGACATCGCGAAGTTCGGCCAGGTAGAATGAGCTTCACAGTTCCACCTGCGTTCCCACCTCGAATACCTGGTTTGCCGGGATCTTGAAGAAGGCCGTGGCCCGGAGCGCGTTCCGCGACATGAACGCGAACAGTTCCTCCCGCCAGTGAGCCATGCCGGGCCGGTCGGAGCCGACGAGCGTCTCGCGGCCTAGGAAGAACGTGGTTCCCTCCGTCCGGATGTCGAGGGACTCCGCTCGGCAGCATCCCAGCACGTCCTCGATATCCGGATCGTCCATGAAGCCGTAGCGGGCGACGACCGCGTGGAATCCCTTCCCCATGCGCTTGATGGTCACGCGCTCGCTCGGCTCCACATGAGGAACGTCTTCCGTGACGACGGTGAGGAACACGACCTTCTCGTGCAGCACCTTGTTATGGGCGAGGTTGTGCACCAGCGCCGGGGGTGTGTGATCCGCGGTGCCGTACATGAAGACAGCCGTGCCCGGCACGCGGGTGGGCGGCTCCGCCGCCAGATCGGCGAGCAGCATCTTGAGCGGCACCGTCTTCTCGAGCATGCGCTTGGCGAGGATCTCGCGCCCGCGCTTCCAGGTCGTCATCAGCAGGAAGATGGCCGCCGCGATCACCAGGGGAACCCAGCCACCGTAGCGAATCTTCAGCATGTTCGCCGCAAAGAAGGGTAGATCCACGCATAAGAACAGGCCGGCCACGGTCGCGGCACGGGCGAAGCTCCAGCGCCACACTTCGCGGCTCATCACGTAGAACATGAGCGTGGTGATCAGCATCAGGGTCGATAACGCCACGCCGTAGGCCCCGGCGATGTTGCTCGACGTGCGGAACCCGAGGACGAGGGCACACGTGAGCACCATGAGGGCCCAGTTCACGGTGGGCACGTAGATCTGGCCGATCTCGCGCGACGACGTGTGCTCGATGCGCAGCCGCGGGCTGTAGCCGAGCTGCACCGCCTGGCGCGTCAGCGAGAACGCGCCCGAGATGACCGCCTGCGACGCGATGATCGTGGCCGCGGTCGCCAGCGCGATCAGCGGGTATAGGGCCCAGCTCGGCGCGAGATGGTAGAACGGGTTCACCGCCGCGCTCGGCTCGCGCAGTAACAGCGCCCCCTGCCCGAAGTAGTTGAGGAGCAAGCAGGGCAGCGCGGCGCCGAACCACGCGATTTGAATCGCGCGATGACCGAAGTGACCCAGGTCCGCGTACAGCGCCTCGCCGCCGGTGACCGCGAGGAAGACGGCGCCCAGGACCACGAAGCCCCGGTGTACGTCCGCGGCGAAGAACCGCACCGCGTGGTACGGAGAGACCGCCGCGAGCACTCCGGGTTGCTGCATGATCTCGCCCAGGCCGAGTACGCCGATGGTGGCGAACCAGACGACCATCACCGGCCCGAACACGGCGCCGATCCGGGCGGTGCCACGACTCTGCAGCAGGAATAACCCGATCAAGATGACGAGCGTCCCCGGGATCACCCACGAGGCCAGCGCCGGCGTCGCGATCTCGAGCCCCTCGACGGCGCTCAGCACCGAGATCGCGGGCGTGAGGCCTCCGTCCGCGTACAAGAGCGCCGACCCGAATATCCCCAGGATGATCATTACGCGACGGGGCGACAGGCCCCGCGCCAGGCGGCTGCCGTTCACCAATGCCATCAACGCGAGCACGCCGCCTTCGCCCTTGTTATCAGCGCGGATGATGACGATGTGATACTTGATGGTCACGACGATCACGAGCGCCCAGAAAACCAGTGACAGCACGCCGAGGACGTTGCCCGGCGTGACTGCGATACCGTGGGTGCCGTAGAAGGACTCGCGGATAGCGTACAGGGGGCTCGTGCCGATGTCGCCGTACACCACACCGAGTGCCGCGAGTGCGAGCGTGAGGAGATACCGGCCGTGCGGTTGCTGGGGAACGACGGGTTGCGCAGGCGAGGTCATGGCCGTGAATACTAGCGGGTCGACGTGTTCCCCGAAGGCGTCGCGCGCAGCTCGAACATCGACAGCAGCCACACGATCGTCATGATCACCGCCGAGGCCACGCACCACCGGCAGATCGCGTGCAGCACGAACAGCTCGATGGCCGTCAGATACAGCGTGAAGGCGAACCCCACCGTGGAGAGCGCCGCGAAGACGCGCGCCACGCGCCGGTCCGTCGTGAACCTCGGCTGCAGGCCCACGAGCCCCACGGCGAACAGCGCCGCGTATCCGCCCACTCCGTACAGCGCCACCGGCAGACCGAACAGCTCGGCGTAGCGACTCGCCTGGACGAGCTCGCAGCTCCCGGTGCCGCACTGCAGCTGGCCGAGCACGCCGATCTTGTAGAGCCAGAGATAGGTCGCGACGAGCAGCCCCACGAGCGTGAGGAGCACGAGCGTCTGGCGCCGGATCACTTGTGCTTCTTGGTCAGGCTGTCGACGAGCGCTTTGAAATCGTCCGAAGTGCCGCGTCCCGTGTACGGACGCCCCTTCACGAAGAAGCTCGGCGTGCCCCGCACGCCGAGTGCGTCGCCCTCCTGTATGCTCGCGTCGAGGCGCGCGGCGTAGCGCTGGCCGTCCATGCAGGCGTCGTACTTGTCGAGGTCGAGCCCGATGGCGTGAGCGAAGTCACGGAACAGCGAGCGCGGGCTCTTCCCCGTCTGGGCCCACTGGTGGTTGTTGAACAGCTGGTCGTGCATCTGCCAGAACTTGCCCTGCTCTCCGGCACACTGGGCGGCCATCGCCGCATAGCGGGAGTACTGGTGCGAGGGCAAGGGAAAGTCGCGAAAGCGCCACCGCAGCTTTCCGGTAGCGATCAGCTGCTCGCGGATCACCGGCATCTGCACCGTCGCAAACGACGCGCAGAACGGACACTCGAAATCCGAATACTCCGTGACCTCGACCGGCGCGGAGTCCGATCCCAGTGTAAAGCCGTGGAACGCATCCGTGGCCGCGACCGGGAGCGGCGCGCTCGGCGCCGGCGGCGCGGCGCTGCGCTGCGACTGGTACCACAGTGCCCCACCGCCGATCACGGCTACCGCCACCAGCAACAGATAGAACCCTTTCATTCGTCTCGAGCCCTCCGCCACGGTTCGTCGTCCTCGCCGTCCTCGAATCCGGCGGCGGCATCGCGCGCCCGCCGCTCCGCCTCGTCCACGATGCGCCGACCCTCCGCGATCTCCGGCGTGTCGTACGTCACGCGCACCTCATAGTGAAACAACTCGCTCCGCGCGTTCCCCAGGAGCTTTTGGAGCTCCGGCGCGCACTCGAGCAGCCGGCCCGTGCGGTCCAGCGTCTGAATACGCTCGGCCAGCGCGCGCAGCATGGCGAGCAGGCGCTCGGCGCGGTCCGGTCCGTACACCTCTTCCGAGTGATCGCTCATGTGCCCGCCTTCCCTGAGGTGTCCACCGCCCCGCCCGCTCCCCCGTCCATGATAATACCACCCCCGGCGGCCGTGCTCGGCCTTTGCGTGATGCAAAGCGCTCTATTACATTGCGGCGCCGATTGATCGGCGGCTTCGCGCGACCCGAGCCGTCGCCCGAGTCCCCGCATTCCCGGTCCACCGAGACGAGAGGAGCACCCCACGCATGACCAAGAAGCGTTCGGAACCCCGCAAACTGTCCACCCCCACCCCCTTCGAACAGGCCCGCGACGAGCTGTTCTCGCACATCCTGCGCTGCGGCGTGCTGGAAGCCACGCCGGAGCACCAGAAGGAATGGTTCGACGACACGATGCTGTACCTCGCGGAGCGCTACGATGCGTTGGACGAGCAGCAGCTGGCGGAGTTGCGCGTGCTGGGCGAGCGTTACTGCCGGCCCGTGGTCGGGCGGAGCGCGCCCGTGGGCGCGAACGCCTGAGCAGCGCCGACCGGAATGCATCGGGCGCCCTCCGTCTCGCGGGGCGCCCTTTTTATTTGGTGCGGCTAAGACGAGGCGATGCGTCGGAACCGCCGCCCCAAGGCGAGCCGCACGCCACCGCCTAACCCGAGCTCCGCGTACCAACCCGCCCCGGCACCGGGCCCCACGTCCACACCGAGCAGTGCCGTGAGGTAGCTCGCGCCGCGCGCCCCGTCCGAGCCGACGAACGCCAACCCCAGGCCCCCGTACGGCCCGACACCGCGACGCTCGGCCGGGCGGAGCAGGAACTGCGCGGTCGCGTCGAGGCGGACGCCTAGCGCGCGCTCGTAATCGCCGCACGCCGCGGTGAAGGCGAAACGTCCCTGGCCGCCCGAACGCCGCGCCACGCCCAACTCCGGACCCCAGAAGCCGCGGTGCGCGAGGACCACGGTGGCCCCCGCACCGATCTCCGTGGCGCTCACCGCCTGGGCGCGCGCCGAAACCGCCACGCCCGTGGCGAGCCCGATCGCGGCGACCACGGTCCTAGCGAACCGCGACGTCGTAGCTGACGTGGATGTCGGGGGCGAGGGAAGCGACGACCGAACAGTACTTCTCGAGGGAGAGATCGATCGCGCGGCGGGCCTTGGTCTCGTCCACCGCGACGCCCGAAATCGTGAAGACAAAGTGGAGCGCCGTGTAGCGGCGCGGCTGCTCCTCGCGACGCGTCCCCCGCAATGCAACCTCGAGGGTCCCGAGCGCCACGCGCTGCTTCTCGAGAATCAGCACGACATCCGAGGCCGCGCACGTGGCCGCGGCGACCAGCAGCATCTCCACCGGGGACGTGGCGACCGCGCCGTCGCCGTCCACCAGAACGGGGGGCCGACCTGAGCCGCCGGCCTCGAACAGCAGCCGCTCCCGCCATCGCATGGTGATCTCGCGAGTGTCGCCCGCCACCTCAATTTCCTCGCCGCGTCGTCAGTCCCACGTAGAATCGGTTGTGGCGGAAGCCACCCATCCCGTGGTACTC
>DASQAM010000436.1:0-3662 GCA_035635735.1 Gemmatimonadales bacterium
ATCCACGGCCGCCACCTGCAGGACAAGAAGCTGCACTTCAACGGCAACGCGACGCTGCGCGGTGGGTGGAACGTCGGGGCGGGGTACTTCGTGGAGTCGTTCGGTTACGATTCCGCCCTCTATGCCGACTACCGTCTCAAACTGCCGAACGGCAGCGTAGTTCAGTTCACGGGACAGCCGACGATCGCCAATGGCGAATACATCGTCCAGATCGGGACGCCACAGTGGAAGCACTTCAGCGCCAGCGGCTACTTCCTGCAGGGCCACGATGAAAACTTCTTCGAGTGGGCTTCGGGCGATCTGCTGCTGCTGAGTGCGGACCTGTCCTATCGCCCCACCGAGCGGCTCCGCAACACGATCAGCTATTTCTGGCAGCAGGTGAATCGCCGCACCGACGGCAGCCTGGTGAACGTCGGTCGCGTGCTCCGGGTCAAGCTCGAATACCAGGTCTCGCGTCCGCTGTTCGTGCGGGTGGTCGGGCAGTACATCCAGGACAAGACGGACTCGCTACGCGACGACTCACGGACCGGCGCGCCGATTTTCATCCAGAGGGACACCCTGACGCGCGCCGCCGCGTCGCACAGTAATCTCTTCCACGCCGATGTGCTGCTCAGCTATCAACCGATACCGGGGACGGTGGTGTTCGCCGGGTACAGCAGCGACATGGTGGACGAGGAGGCCTTCCGGTTCCGGGGCCTCAGGCGGACGGACGACGCGTTCTTCCTCAAGCTGAGCTATTTGTTCAGGCTCTGAGCCTAAAGCGGCGCGAGATAGTCAGCGGACGCGCGTGTCCGTCGCGATCCAGTTCATTTCCCACGTCTTCCCACCGTCATCCGAGTAGGCCTGTTCAAAGCGGCACGAATCGGCCGTGATCGGCATGATTACGAATCGCACGAGGATGGCTCGGCCGTTCAGGGTTTCCTGATCGTAGAACTCACCGCGTCCGTTTTTGAACTCGCCGATGCTCGGTTGCGCCAAGACGCCGGTGCTGCTGCTGGCGAAATTGAGGCTCCATTGGTGGGACGCGGGATTGTAGAGACGCAGGCTCAGACCCTCGAAGTGGCCGCCGGGGCCATCGGCCTCGAGCTCCACCAGATTGGCCCGGCCGTCCCAGACCGGGCGCACGACGGTCGTGCCGTCATACTCGACCCAGGTGGTGGACCCGGTCAGGGGATGCACCAGGCGCGACAGATGCGTTTTCCACCTCCCGATCTCGAAGTCGAGGTCGTGCTGTCCATCGCGGCCGCTGGTCGGTTGTTGCACGGATTTGTGAAGGGGCTGCAGGATGAGGATCACGCCGGACAAGAGGAGCAACAGCTTCATCACGGCCTCCGTGGGTGATATCAAGTGTCCTGACGTGCGTTATGTAGTCCCGCCCCGACGATGACCAGCTCTCGGACAGCGAGGGTCATGACGTCACGTGGGTTTGACGAGTCGAGCGGTTGACCCGCTGTCGCACGGCCTCGATGTCCTGCACCGCCCGAACCTCGACGCAGCCGGTTTGCGCCCAGGGGAAGTGCGTAGCGATGCGGACCGCCTCGTCCATGTCCTCGGCCTCGATCAGGTTGAAGCCCGCGAGCATTTCCTTGGTCTCGGCGAACGGTCCATCCATGACCGTCTGCCGGCCGTTGCGCACCCGCAGCGATTTGGCGGTCGCGGCGCTCTCGAGCATCTGCGAATCGAGCAAGCGTCCGTCTTGGCGCAGCTCATCGGCATTCGCGAGGCAGTCGCGCATCTTGGCGTCGAACTGTCCCTCCGGGAGCGCGTCGAGCAGCGTGGCGTCGGTGTAGATGATGATGGCGAATTTCATGTTGCTTCCTGTGATGGTCATGGAGTGCTTGAATGGTGCCTATTCTTGAATGTGTAGACAAGTCGCTGCCGCGCTGATAGCTTCGCCCCTTCCTCATCCAACCCTATGCCACCTTTTCTCGCAGAAGTGCTCGGCACCATGCTGTTGATCATGCTGGGCGACGGCGTGGTCGCCAACGTGGTGCTCAACAAGACCAAAGGCCAGAACAGCGGCTGGATCGTCATCACCGCGGGGTGGGCGTTCGGCGTGGCGGTCGCCGTGTATGCCGTGGGCGCTTTCAGCGGTGCGCATTTGAACCCCGCCGTCACCATCGGCCTCGCGTCGATCGGCAAGTTCGCCTGGGCCTCAGTGCCCGCCTACATCGCGGCGCAGATGCTCGGCGCGTTCCTCGGTGCCACGATCGTCTGGCTCGCCTACCTGCCGCATTGGCCCGTGACGGAGAGCCAGGCGGGGAAGTTGGCGGTCTTTTGCACCGCCCCCGCCATCCGCAATACGGGCGCGAATCTCCTCACCGAGGTCATCGGCACCTTCGTGCTGGTGCTGGGTGTGCTGACCATCCTGACACCCAAGAACTTGAACCCGGTACACGGCTGGGACGCGGGGTTCGGCCCATTCCTGGTCGGCATCCTCGTGTGGGCCATCGGGCTGTCGTTGGGTGGGCCGACCGGCTACGCGATCAATCCGGCGCGTGACTTGGGTCCGAGAATCGCCCATGCGCTGCTGCCGATCGCGGGCAAGGGCACTTCGGACTGGGGCTACGCCTGGATACCGGTGGCCGGACCGATCATCGGCGGCCTGATCGCGGCGTTCGTGTACAAGACCTGGTGGCCGGCGTGAAGTACATCCTGGCCCTGGACCAGGGCACGACGAGCTCGCGCGCCATGGTGTTCGACCACAGCGGGAGCGTCGTTGCGTTGGCGCAGAAGGAGTTTCGCCAGATTTTTCCCACGCCGGGCTGGGTCGAGCACGACGCCACGGAGATCTGGGCCACGCAGCTGCACACGGCGACCGAAGCGCTCGGCAAGGCCGGACTGACGGCCGCAGACATCGCCGCCGTCGGAATCACCAATCAGCGGGAAACCACTGTGGTCTGGGACCGCGACACGGGCGAGCCGGTGCATCACGCCATCGTCTGGCAGGATCGCCGCACCGCCGCCCGGTGCGACCAGTTGAAGGCTCGCGGGCTGGCGCCGTCGATCAAGCGGAAGACGGGCCTCGTGGTGGACGCCTATTTTTCCGGCACGAAGCTCGAGTGGTTGCTCCGCAATGTCCCGGGCGCGCGCGCCAAGGCGAAGGCCGGCAAACTGGCGTTTGGCACCGTGGACTCCTGGCTCGTGTGGAATCTCACGGGCGGCCGCGTGCACGTGACCGATCCGAGCAACGCGTCGCGCACCATGCTGTTCAATCTGCGGACCGGCGATTGGGACGACGAGCTGCTGGAGCTGTTCGGTGTGCCGCGCTCGGTGTTGCCGGTGGTTGCGTCGTCGAGCGAGGTATTCGGCGAAACGACGCTGTTCGCGGGGGGCCGCGCCGTTCCGATAGCCGGCATGGCGGGCGACCAGCAAGCCGCCCTGTTCGGCCAGGCCTGCACCCGGCCCGGCATGGTCAAGAACACCTACGGCACCGGGTGTTTCATGCTCATGAACACCGGCACGAAGCCGATTGCTTCGAAGAACAATCTCCTGACGACGGTGGCGTGGCGCATCGGGAACCGGACCGAGTACGCGCTCGAAGGCAGCATTTTCATCGCCGGTGCGGTGGTGCAATGGCTGCGCGACGGACTGGGCATCATCAAGTCGTCGTCCGAAGTCGAAGCGCTGGCCGCGCAGGTGGATGATACGGGTGGGGTGTA
>DASQAM010000437.1:0-1737 GCA_035635735.1 Gemmatimonadales bacterium
GCGGCCGCATGCCCGGAGGGCAAAGCCGTTGGAGCGCCGGCAAGGATCTCTCCTGGGAGCCGCTCCGCGTCGAGCGCGTGTGCGAGGTGAAGTACGACCACTTGCAGGGCGATCGCTTCCGTCACGCCGCGACCTTCCTGCGCTGGCGGCCGGACAAGCGGCCCGGCGACTGCCGCTACGATCAGCTCGACGTCACGCGCCCGTACCAGCTCGACAAAGTTTTCTCGTCCGGGTCGAGGCGCTCCTGACGTGGCCGGAGCTTGGGCGGCACGTGCTGCAGGTTCACGCGGATCCGCGTCCAGGTAGACGACCGGCCGCGCATCGAATCGACCAGCACGTCGGCTGGCTTCAAGTACTTCGCCGCTTTGGGGTGACGCGCTTTCCAGCGTTTGAGCCCCGCCACCACGTCCTGCTTACGCTTGGCCCGTCCGATCTCGATCAACGGGTACTTGGGGGCGCGCGCCCCGCGGGCCGCGCCGGCCCCGCGGGCCCTGGACGGTTGCACGCGCGGGGGCTCGCCGGCCTGCTTCTTGTAGTGCGGCGGCCACGGCGCGTCGCCCTGCCCGTCGCGCTCGTGCCGCGCCGAGAGCTCGAGCAAACCCTCGAGCGATCCGGGGGCCGCGTCAATTCCCTCGTGGCGGTCGCCGACTCTCGCGAACCGCTTGGGCATGGTGGCCAGCGTAAAGTCGGCAGGCTCGGCGCTGGCTACTTCGTCCCAGCCGAGTGGCGCCGAGACCCGCGCATCGGGCGTCGGCCGTACCGAGTAGGCCGAGGCCACCGTACGGTCTTTCGCGTTCTGGTTGTAGTCCACGAACACACCGTGTCGCTCTTCCTTCCACCACTTGCTGGTCGCGATCGCGGGTGCACGGCGCTCCACGTCGCGCGCCAGGGCCAGGGCCGCGCGGCGGACCTCGTCGAACGTCCAGCGCCGCTCGATGCGCACGATGACGTGCATGCCGCGGGAGCCGGACGTTTTCGGCCACCCCGTGAGCCCGACATCCTGCAGCGCCGCTCGGGCCACGCGCGCCACCTCGCGCACTTGGGGCCATTTCACGCCGGGCACGGGATCGAGGTCCACACGGAGCTCGTCCGGATGATCGAGGTCGTCGGCGCGTACGGGATGCGGATGCAGCTCGAGGCACGCGAGGTTGGCGAGCCACGCGAGCGCCGCGGCGTCGCGCGGCACGACTTCCTCCGCCGTGCGGCCCGAGGGGAAGCTCAGCGTGACCACGTCGATCCACGGCGGGCGGGATTCCGGCGCCCGTTTCTGATAGAAGAACTCACCGGTGATCCCGTTGGGATAGCGCACCAGCACGTTGGGCCGGCCGCCCGCCCCGCGCAACGCTCCTTCGGCTACGGCGAGGTAGTAGCGCACGAGATCGAGCTTCGTGTATTTCGGCTTCGGGAAGAGCACTTTGGCGGGGTTCGAGACGACGATCTCGCGCCCCGCGACGAGGATTGCCTCGGATTCGACGCTCGTGCGCTTCGACGCCTTGGCGCGCAGTTTCGGCATAGGTTCAAAGAATATTAATTTGACTATGCCAATGTCGCCGAGTCGCCAGATCTTTCTTCTCTCCCCCGCCAACTGCGCGGGCAAGCGTGCCGGGTTTCTGCTGCGGAAGGATGGCGGCTCGGCATTGGCGCAGCGCCTGCGATCGGGAGAAGGCGCGACCATCGGCGAAGTCTTCACCTTCATGAGTGGGCTGTATTTTCGGGGCAAGCTGGCCTATGCGTCAG
>DASQAM010000438.1:0-1787 GCA_035635735.1 Gemmatimonadales bacterium
GCGTACAGCGAGATGCCCCACCGCGCGGCCGACGCGCCAGGCGCGCCTCGCGCGCCCGGCACCACGACCGCGCCGGCGGGAATCTCGAGCGGCCGGTCCCCGTCCCGGCGGTACACCTGATCGCGCACGAGGTCGTAGACGGGCGTCGAGCCGGTGAGGATCGTACCGGGCGCGAGGACGGCGCGCTCACGCACGATCGCGCCCTCGTACACCCCGCAGCCGCCGCCCACCAACGTCTCGTCCTCGATGATCACCGGCAGGGCTCCGACGGGCTCGAGCACGCCGCCGATCTGGGCCGCCGCAGAGAGGTGCACCCGCTTGCCGACCTGCGCGCACGAGCCGACGAGGGCGTGGCTGTCGATCATGCTGCCCTCGTCCACGTACGCGCCCACGTTTACGTACATCGGCGGCATGCACACCACCCCCGGGGCCACGTACGCGCCGTCGCGGATGCTCGATCCCCCCGGGACGATGCGCACCCCGTCGGCGAGAGTGGTGGGGCGCACCGGGTAAGTGTCCTTGTCGAAGAACCTGAGGGTCGGGTGCGCCGACATGTCGGCGAGCACGCCCATGCGGAACCCGAGGATGATTCCCTGCTTGACCCATGCGTTGACGCACCACGCGCCGTCCGGCGCACGCTCGGCGGCGCGGACTTCGCCGCGCGTCAGCGCGGCACGGAACTCGGCGAACAGCGCGCGCTCGGCCTCGCCGTAGCGCTCCCGTTTCTGGGCGGCGAGCGCCTCGACGCGCTCACGCAGCGACATGCGCGGCGCCCGGCAGCAAGCCGAGCGCTCCCAGGACCACCCGCAGGCGGGCCCGGGTCTGCTCTTGCACCGGGACCAGCGGCAGCCGGAACCGCTCTTCCACGAGTCCCATGAGCGCGAGCGCGGCCTTGACCGGCCCGGGGTTCGACTCGATGAAGTTCGCGTCCATCAGCGGGAGCAGCCGGTAATGCACGTCGCGGGCCGAGTCCCACCCGCCGGAGAGCGCGTTGTCGGTGAGCTTGACCATCAGATCGGGCGCTTCGTTCGATACCACGGAGATGATGCCGTCGGCGCCCAGCGCGATCAGCGGGAGCGTCACGGCATCGTCGCCCGAGAGCACCCGGAACCCCGGCGGCCGATCGCGCAGGATGGCCATGATCTGGGCGAAGTCACCGGAGGCTTCCTTCACCGCGACGATGTTGTGCGTCTCCCGTGCCAGGGTGAGGGCCGTCGCGGCGGCGATGTTCGACCCCGTGCGACCCGGAACGTTGTACAGGACAACAGGAACGTCCCCCATCGCTTCGGCGACGGCCCGGAAGTGTGCCAACAGACCCGCCTGCGTGGGCTTGTTGTAATAAGGCGCCACGACGAGGACGGCGTCGGCGCCCGCGGCTCGAGCCGCGCGCGCCCGCTCGATCGTGGCGGCCGTGGCGTTGCTCCCCACACCGGCGACCACCTTGGCGCGGCCTCGGGCCGTCTCGACCGTCAACGCGATCACGCGCTCCTGCTCGGCCGGCGTGAGGGTCGCCGCTTCACCCGTGGTCCCGCAGGGGACGAGCAGGCGGACCCCACCCGCGATCTGCCGGTCGACCAGTCCCCGAAACCGCGCCTCGTGGACTTCACCGGCGGCGTTGAACGGGGTGACCAGGGCCGTGCCGCAACCGCGCAGCCATTCCGGATGTTGGGTCATCAAGCCTTCCTTTCCTTCTCCGGCTCGGGCGCGAGGATGTCGTCCAGCACGTCGGCAAACGCATACATACCCCGCCGCCCCACTATCCATCGCGCCGCGAGCAGCGCGCCCGC
>DASQAM010000439.1:0-2762 GCA_035635735.1 Gemmatimonadales bacterium
CGACCTCTACGCCTTTGGCGCGATGCTCTACCAGATGGTGACCGGGACGCCCCCCTACGACGGCAACTCGAGCGCCGAGATCGTCGGGAAGCACCTGGGCGACCCCGTTCCGGTGGCGAGCGACGTCAACGCCAAGATCCCGCGCTGGCTCTCCACGGTGATCGTGAAGTGCCTCGCGAAGAAACCCGAAGACCGCTTTCAGGACGCCGACGACGTGCTCGCGGCGCTCGACTCCGGCCGCACGTCCGGCTCCGAGGGGCTGGTGGGGGCCCACACCCTCGAGCGTCAGGTCCGGCGCTCCGGCCAGGTGCGGCGCGCTTCGGGGCGGCTCGGCTGGTGGGTGGCGGGCGTGCTTGGCGCGGCGCTCGTGGCGGGGGGGCTGGCGCGTCGTGCCGGTTATCTCGGGCCAGGAGTCGCGTCTGTTCACAACGCCCTCGTCGAGCCGATCGAGATCTTGAGCCACGGCGTCCCGGTGGATACGGTAGCGCCTGAGGCCACTCAGCGCCTCAGCCTGCGGCGCGGTCAGCGCGGTGAGCTGCGGTGGCGCCTCCTCCGCCCCGGCAACCCACCGATCGGCGAGCCCCTGGAAGGGCCACTTCCAGCGTTCCCGCGGGCCGGAGGTCGGTTGCTGGCCGACGTCAGCGCCGAAGTGGGCGGTCAGCGCTACTTCGCGCCCCTCATCACGAACGCCAGCGCATCGGACATCACGCTCGAGGTCAACCCCGGCACCGCCGCGGGGGTGCGGTGCAATTGCCTCGTGTCGAAGGGTGCCGTCCGCACCCACATCGGGTATTATCGCCTCTACCAGAACACCAGCGTGGCCGCCTACAACAGTGCCCATCCCTACATCGGACCCCATGCCGACCGGCACGGCTTCGCGGGCCGGGTGGTCCCGCAGAGCGGGGTCGTGGTGCTGACCTTCTGACGGCACGCGTTTCGGCCGACCTCGATCCCCGGCTGCTCATGCGGGCGCGCGGAGCCCTGCTCGGTCTCGTGGTCGGGAACCAGCTCGCCGTGCCCACCGAGCGGCTCGGCACGGCCCAGGCCATCAGAGACGCATTCCCCGAGGGCGTACGCGATCTCGCGCCGCCGCCCGAGGGGTCCCCGCTCGACGACGACGCGGCGATGACGGTGCTGCTCGCCGAGTCTCTGGCGGAGCGGGGCGACTTCGACGCGAACGATGTGGCGGCGCGCTGGGTGACGTGGATGCAGCGGGACGGTCGCGGCATCGGTATCACGACGCAGCGTGCCCTGCGGCTCATCGAGGGTGGCACTGAGCCGTTCGAAGCCGGCCGCCTTGCCCACAACGCCCGAGCGGCGTCCAACGGGGCGGTGATGCGCTGCATCCCGGTTGCGTTGCGCTATCACGACAACGTCGACCGGCTGATTCGGGTGTCGACCCAGCAGGCGGCGATCACCCACGCCGACGAGCGGTGCACCTGGGGCGCGGTGGCGGTGAACCTCGCTGCGCGAGAGCTGCTGCACGGGAATCAGCACTTCGTCGAAGAGGTGCTGCACCGCCTTCAAGGGGCGCCGCGCACGCTGATCGAGGCCATCCAGCGCGTGCCCTGGGAGCAGGAGAGCGACCTACCGATCAGTGTGAGTGGAGAAGCCGGATACGTAGTCCACTGCGTGGAGATCGCCTTCTGGTGCGGGATGCACCGTCCGTCCCTCGAGGAAGCGCTCATCTTTCTCGCCGAGGCGGGTGGCGACACCGACACCAACGCCGCCGTCGCGGGCGCGTTGCTCGGCGCGCGGGAAGGCGAAGCAGCTATCCCGCCCCGCTGGCTCGAACAACTCGGCGACGCGCGTGGAGTGACGGCTCTGGCCGAACGACTCATACAAGCCACAAGCCCTAAGGCATAAGGCTTACGGCTTAGGACTTACGACTTGCGGCTCTTGGCTGTCTTCGCGTAGCGAGCGATTCGGTCCATCACGTCCTTGTCCATGAGGGTGATGGACACCCAACGGGCTGTGCCCCGCCCGCGCCAGTTGAACCGCACGGCGCGCCGGCCGTAGCGCCACTCCCAGCCGCTCTTTCCGATCGGGCGCGGCCGGCCGAACAGGCCGGTCAACTCCTTCTTGGTACGATCGACTAGTGGAACGCCGCGCTTGTCGCCGAAGCCCGCCGAGTCGTAGAACGCCACCACGTCGGCGTTCCCCTCGATGAAATGGGCGCTGAGGTAGAACCGGGCAGCGTCGTTCGGACCGCGGATCACGACGCCACACTCCATGACCTGTGCCGTGTGCGGGGAGGTCTGGCAGCGCACGACGTCAGAGTCCGCAAGCGGCCGGGCGCGCTCCAGGAACTCCCGGTAGCTGAGGCCGGGCGTGAAGCCGCGGTACGCCGGCGCGGCGACCGGGGGCCGGGCGGGGTTGGACGGCGTCTGGGGGACTCCTGTGGCCGGGAAGGTTGCGACGAGCACAAGGGCCGTGGGAATCGGACGCATGACCCAATATACAGGCCGGGAACGAGAACGGGCCCGGAGCATACCCGGGCCCGCTTCGCTACGATCGGTACTGCTCAGACCTTGCGGACGTTCTGTGCCTGCAAGCCCTTCGGACCCTGAGCGACTTCGAATTCGACCGTATCGCCCTCGGCGAGACTACGGAAGCCCTCGGCCTGGATCGCCGTGAAGTGGACGAACACATCGGGACCCGACTCCTGCGCGATAAAGCCAAAGCCCTTCGCGTCGTTGAACCACTTCACCTTACCCTTTGCCATACCGTTTGAACCTCAGCACTAAGGGGCACTGCCCCGG
>DASQAM010000440.1:0-2692 GCA_035635735.1 Gemmatimonadales bacterium
TGGGCGGCGGCGTTCTCGTGTTGGTCGGGATCGGCCTGTCTCTGGGAGCGGGGAGCGGTGACGGGAGCGATCATGCGCGTTGAGCAGCTCCGTGGAGGTTGGGTCGAGGCGGTTCATGACGTCCACGTCGCCGTGGTAAACGCGACCGGCGGCCTCGTGGCGCGCACCGGCGACGCCGAGCTCGTGACGTTCTGGCGCTCGGCGGCGAAGCCGTTTCAGGCGCTGCCGCTCGTGGCCGATGGGGCGGCCGATCGATTCGGCCTCACGAGCGAGGAGTTGGCGCTCGCGTGCGCGTCGCACTCGAGCGAGCCGGCACAGGTGGCTCGGGTGCGCGAGCTGCTCGGCAAGATCGGCTGCTCGGAGCGGGATCTGCTGTGCGGCCCGCACCCGCCGTTGGCCGACCGGGTGGCGCAGGACTACCAGACCCGCGGCGTGCGCCTCACGGCGATCTATTCGAACTGCTCGGGGAAGCATGCCGGCATGCTGGCGCTGGCGCGCCACCACGGCTGGCCCACGGAGTTCTATACGCGGCTCGAGCACCCGGTGCAGCAACGCTGCCTGGCAGAGGTGAGCCGCTGGACGGAAGTCCCGGCCGCCGAGATCAAGACTGCCGTGGACGGGTGTGGCGTGGTGTGCTGTGGGCTGCCACTGAAAAACATGGCCCTGGCGTATGCGAGACTCGGCCCGGACGCGGGAGCCTCGCATCTCGCATCCCGTATTGTCGAGGCCATGCTCCGTCACCCCGAGCTCATCGCGGGTGAGGGTCGGCCGTGTACCGAGATGATGCGCGCGCACCCTGCCCGCGTGATCACGAAGGTCGGCGCCGAAGGCGTGTATTGCGCCCTCCTTCCCCAGGAACGGCTCGGGGTCGCGCTCAAGGTGACCGATGGACACGCAGTCGCCTCGGCGCTCGCCATGGCGGCGGTGCTCGAGGAGCTGGGTCTCCGGCCTCGTCCGGCCTCGCTCACCGCTCGACCCAACGTGAACACGCGCGGCGAGACCGTGGGGGAGCTGCGGGTAAATGGCGGACTGGAGCAATGAAAAGATGAAGGAGAGGGGAGCGGGGCGACGTACTATGGCGGACGGCACCGGTCTCGGACTCGACGCCCAAACGGCCGCGCTGGTGCGCGTAGCGGCGGCCCTCCCGCGGGGCAAGACGCCCGAGCTCCAGGCGCGTTTCGCGGCGGCGCGCGACGCGCGAGTCCCGGGGACGTGGATCGAGGAATTATTGCTGCAGAGCATGCTCGTCGTGGGTTATCCATTGGCGCTGGTGGCGTTCGCCGCGTGGCGTGGGGTAGGTGGGCCGGCGCCGGTCGAAGGCGGCGCGGAGGACCTGGCGCACGCGAACTGGGAGTCGTGGGCGGCGCGCGGCGAGACGGTGTGCCGGGAGGTGTACGGACGCGCGTATCACAAGCTGCTCGTGAACCTGCGCGCGCTCCACCCGGCGCTCGAGGATCTGGTGCTGGTCGATGCGTACGGCAAAGTGATCGGTCGTCCGGGCCTCGACCTCAAGCGGCGGGAGCTCTGTACCGTGGCGGCAACGGCGGTCCTCGGCACCGCCGACCAGCTGCACTCGCACCTGCGGGGCGCGTTAAACACCGGCGCGTCGGGCGCAGAGATCAACGCCGTTCTTGGAGCAATCGATGGCGACCTCGACGCCGAGCGGCGGAGCACGCTGCGGGAGCAGTGGGAAGACGTCAAGAAGAGGAAGCTATGAACGCGGAAGGCGGAACGCGGAACGCGGAACAGCAGGGGAGGATTCTGCCCTCACGAGACCTCAGGGAGCGCACCAAGGCGTTCGCACTGGGTGTTCTTCATCTAGTGCAGGACCTTCCACGAGGTCGCTTTGTGGATGTGATCGGTCATCAGTTGCTTCGTGCAGGCACTTCGGTCGCTGCGAACTATCGGTCAGCTCGTCGCGCTCGGTCTCGTAGGGAGTTCCTGGCGAAAATGGGCATCGTGGAGGAGGAGGCCGATGAGAGTTCGTTTTGGCTCGAACTGCTTCAGGAGTCGCGGCTCGTGACGTCCGACCGCGTCCTCGAGCTACAACGGGAAGCGGGGCAACTCGTGGCCATCACGGTTGCTTCAATTCGTACGGCGCGCGGAGGCCGCGGGTCTGTTCCGCGCTCCGCGTTCCGCGCTCCGCGTTCGCCCCGATGTTCATAGATCGGGCCGTTGTCCACGTCGTCGGCGGTGCGGGAGGCGCTGGGGCCAGCTCCTTCCGCCGCGAAAAGTTCGTCCCCAAGGGCGGGCCCGACGGCGGGGACGGTGGAGCGGGCGGCACCGTCTTCGTGCGCGGCGACCCGAACCTCGCGACGCTGCTGGACTATCGCTACCGCACCGCGTGGAAGGCGGAGCGCGGGCAGCACGGCAAGGGCAAGAACATGACCGGCAAGTCGGGGGCCGACCTCTACCTCCCGGTCCCGCCCGGCACCGAGGTGCGGGACGCCGCGACGGGTGAGCTCATCGGTGAGGCACTCGCAACCGGGGACACCCTGCTCGTGGCGCAGGGAGGGCGCGGCGGCCGTGGCAACGCGCGCTTTGCCACCCCCACGCATCGCAGCCCGCGCGAGTGGGAGCCGGGCGAGTATGGGGAGGAACGGCAGCTCGAGTTGGTGCTCAAGCTAATCGCCGACGTCGGGCTCTTGGGCGAGCCGAACGCGGGGAAGAGCACACTGCTCTCGGTGATCTC
>DASQAM010000441.1:0-3998 GCA_035635735.1 Gemmatimonadales bacterium
ACCGCTTCGCGTCGAGGTGATACAGGACGCCCTCCTCCTTCGTGCGGTCCAGGTCCACACGTCGGACCGCGACGGTGACGATCTCGGCGCCGGACGCGTCGATCGCCCGGGCCATCGTGTCGTTGTCCCGGTACTTCCCCGTACCCACCATGAGACGCGAGTGGAACGAGCGTCCGCCGATGGTGAACGGCGTGTCCTGCATCGTCTCGACGGCCGTAGTCATGCTCAACCCCCTCCGACGAAATGCACCAGCTCGATCGCGTCGCCCGGCGCGACCGTCACCGCTGCGAGCCGCGGCCGCCGCACGATCGTGCGGTTGTGCTCCACCACCACGGCCCGCGGGTCGAGCGCGAGCGATTGCAGCAGCTCGAGCAGGGTGGCCCCCCGCGCCACCGTGCGCGGCTCGCCGTTCACTGTGACGTCCACCAAGTCGTTCATCCGTTCAGCTCCTGGAGCAGGCGCCGCGCGGCGTCCGCCGGATCGGCCGCGTGCCACAGCGCCCGGATCGCGGCCACGCCGTGGATGGCGGCCCCGGCCATGAGCTCGGGCATCCGCTCGGGCGTCACGCCCCCGATCGCGATGACCGGCAACCCGAGGCCGACGATTTCCTTCAACCGTGCGAGGCCCAGCGGCGGCCGATCGGGATGGGTGGCGGTTGGAAACACCGGCCCTACCACAAGATAGTCGGCGCCGCCGGCGTGCGCGGCCTCCGCCTCGCGCAAGTCGTGCACCGACTTGCCGATCCACCAACCGGGGTTCAAGCGGCGCGCGTCCTCGGGCTCGAGGCTCCCCTGGCCCAGCTGGACGCCGGCTGCGCCGACGGCCAGCGCCACATCGAGGCGGTCATTCACGAACAGGCGGGCGGGCGGACAGGCGGACAGGCGGACGGCGAGCTCGTAGTGCTCCAGGCCGGATAGCGCGCGACCGCGCGCGTGGAAGGCGAGGTCCTCGCGACCGCCCGCGGTGAGTTGCTGCGCTACTCGATCCAGGTCCGGCCGGCGGGCGATTCGCTCGTCGGTGACGGCGTGCAGCCGCGGCAGGGCCGGGAGCGCCTTCACCCGAAGCGCTGGCCCGCCTGCGCGCCGCGTCCCCGGACCCACTCCGCGGCGGCCATGCGCGCCTTGCCCGCGGGTTGGACCTCCTCGATCCGAACCGCTCCTTGTCCCGTCGTGATCTGCAATGCGTCGTCGACCTTCCGTACTTCTCCCGGCGCACCGCGGCCCTCCACGACTCTGGCGCCGAACAGCTTGATCTCACGGCCGTCGAGTTCGCTCCACGCTCCCGGCCTGGGGTCGAGCGCGCGGATCAGCCGCGCGACCCGCTCCGCCGGGTCGGCCCAGCGGATGCGCGCGGTCTCGCGCGTCAGCTTGGGCGCGTACGTCGCGCGCGCCTGTTCCTGGGGGTGCGGCTCGAGGCCGTTGGTCTCCGACAGCGCCAACGCTTCGACCAGGGCCTGCGCGCCCATCTCGGACAGATGCTCCGACAGCTCGCCGCCCGTCACTTCGGGGTCGATATCGTGCGGGATCTGGAGGAGAATCGGCCCCGAGTCGAGGCCCGCCTCCATCTGCATGATCGTGACCCCCGTCTGGGTGAGGCCGTTCAGGATCGCCCATTCCACCGGCGCTGCGCCCCGCAACTCCGGGAGGAGCGACGGGTGGAGGTTGATCATGCCGTGCCGCGGAAGGGCGAGCAGTTCGGGCTTGAGAATATGGCCGTATGCGACTACCACACCGACGTCAGGCGCGAGCCCGCGGAGGCGCTCGACGAAGTCGGGGTCGCTGGGCCGGGCGGGTTGGAGCACGGGGACGTCCTCGGCTTCGGCCGCCGCCTTCACGGGAGGCGGGACCGCGGTCGAGCGGGAGCGTCCCTGAGGCTTGTCCGGCTGCGTGACTACCGCGACGACGTCGAACCCTTCGCCGAGCAACGCTTCGAGGGAGGGAACGGCGAACTCCGGCGTTCCGAAAAAGACCACGCGCACTCAGAGCTCGCCCGCCGGCTCCGGCGTCACGTCCTTCACGTACCCGGACTGCCCCTTGCGCGACTTCTTCCACTTGGCGAGGAGCAGTCCCCGTTTCACCGCGCTCAAGTGGTCGAGGAAGAGCACCCCATCCAGGTGGTCGATCTCGTGCTGCGCCGCCCGCGCCTTGAAGCCGGAGAGCTCGACCTTGTACGGGCGACCGTCGCGATCGAGCGCCTCGAGCGTGACGCTGAGCGGACGCTCGACCTCGCCGTAAACTTCCGGGATCGAGAGACACCCTTCCTCCGCGGTTTCCTGCAGCTCGCTCGCGTGCATGATGCGCGGATTGATCAGGACCAGCGGCGGCGGGGCGTCTTCGCCCACGTCGATCACGGCCACGCGCCAGGCGACGCCGATCTGGTTCGCCGCGAGCCCCACCCCCTTGGCGGCGTGCATCGTTTCGAACAAGTCGTCCACCAGCCGGCGCACGGCGTCGTCCACGGCGGCAACCGGGGTGGAGCGCTGCCGCAGCACGGGCGAGCCGAGCAGGTGGAGCTGGCGGATGGTCACTGCGGCTTGGCGGCCTCGACCGAGCGGTTCAGGATGTTCGCGATGTTGGTACGCTGCACGATCAAGCGCGACTCCCCGCTCTTCACCGTGACTTCGTCGTCCTTCAGGTGCACGACCTCGCCGATGATGCCCCCCGAGGTGACGATGCGGTCGCCGCGCTGCAGTGACGCGAGCAGCTGGCGGTGCTGCTCCTGCTGCCGGCGCTGCGGGCGGATCAGCATGAAGTAGAAGATCGCGATCAGGGCACCGATCTGGACCAGGAAGACGGTCATTCCGCCGCCGGCACCCTGGCCGGAGGGAGCGAACAGCAGTGCGAACAGTCCGTGCGCGGTCATGCGGATCCCGAGTGCAGGTAGCGGCGGCGCCACTCCGCGGCCCAGGGGCCGAAGGCGCTCCGCCGGATCGCAGCCCGCATCTCACCCGCGAGCCGGATCAGGTAACGGACGTTATGCAACGACAGGAGCTTGAGCCCCAGCAGCTCCCCCGCCATGAACAGATGGCGGAGATAGCCGCGCGAAAACGTGGTGCAGGTCTCGCAGTCACAGGTCGCGTCGAGCGGCTGCGGATCCTCGCGGTGCTCGGCGTTGCGGATGTTCACCGGACCGTCGGGTGTGAAGGCCGAGCCGTTCCGGCCGTTGCGCGTCGGCGCGACGCAGTCGAACAGGTCCACCCCGCGCTCCACCGCCGCCACCAAATCCTCCGGGAATCCCACGCCCATAAGATAACGCGGGATGGCGGGGAGCTTCGGCTCGAGCCGCTCCAGCATGTCGTACATGACCGCCTTGGGCTCCCCGACGGAAAGGCCACCGATGGCCAGGCCGGTCCAGGTGCCGAGCTCGAGGATGCGGCGCAGGCCCTCGGTGCGAAGCTCCAGATGGGTGCCGCCCTGCAGGATGGGCCATAACGACTGGTTGTCGTGTGAGGCCCTGAGCTCCTCGTGTCGTTTCCGGCACCGCTGCAACCACCGCAGCGTCCTTTCCATGGCGTCACGAGCGGTCGGTTGATCCGCTCCCCCCGGCACTACATGATCGAACGCCATCGCGATGTCGGCGCCGAGCACCCACTGGATCTCTGTGGCGCGCTCCGGCGTGAGGGTGCGGCGGCCGCCGTCTAGGTGACTCTGAAACTCCACGCCGTCGTCGTCCACCCGGCGGAACCCCTCGAGCGAGAACACCTGAAAGCCACCCGAATCGGTGAGGAGCGGACGATCCCAACTCATGAAGCGATGCAGGGCGCCGAGCTTCTCGACCACTTGCTCGCCGGGCCGCACGTGCAGGTGGTAGGTATTGGCGAGCACCAGCGTCGCGCCCGCGGCGCGGAGATCGGCGGGAGAGAGGGCCCGCACCGTCCCTTGAGTTCCGACCGGCATGAACACCGGTGTCTCGACCGTGCCGTGGGGGAGGGAAAGGGTGCCGGCGCGGGCGGGGCCGCTCTCCGCTTCGACTTTAAACTCGAACATGAACCCGCCGAT
>DASQAM010000442.1:0-2274 GCA_035635735.1 Gemmatimonadales bacterium
ACATCACCGAACAGCGCGTACTCCTTGGCGTTGCGCGAATCGATGAAACTGAGCAGCAGATCGGTCGACGCGAAAGCCGGGGACGCCCCGGGGGCGGTCCACTCGTAGTCGCGCGGGCGCGTGCTGTCCGAGTAGAAGCCACCGACCAGCAACTGCACCGGTCCCTGGAAGGTGGAGGAAAAGCGCACTTCCTGCGCGAAGCGACGCAGGTCCTGTTTGCGCGTGATCGGGCTCGCTAGCGGCGGCGGCGTGGTGGTCGCCGTGCTGAGGAAGAACTGTGTTACGTCGGTATCATCCTCGAGCTCCAGGGTATTGCGATCGAAGTAGCCGGTCGAGGACACGAAGCTGCCGAAGGGCACGGTGTAGTTGATGCTGAGGCTCGCCAGGTACCACTTGTCCGTGCCGCCCGGATTGAGGTTGAACACCTCGCGCTGCATGAGGTTGGTGGCCGTGTCGTAGGCATAGGGGGAACCGTCCTGCTCGGTCCGCTGGTAGATGATCCGCGGGGTGATGGCGAGTCCGCTCACCGGCTCGAAGCGCAGCGCGATCTGTCCGCCGTAGTACTTCATGCTGCCGAGGTGCGTGAGGGTGGAGGTAGGTGGCGCGGTTTCCGCCCCCAAGCCCTTGTCGAAGTAGCCGTCGTCGAACTCATAGAACGCGCTGGCGCGCAGGGCGAGGGTGTCCGGCACGAGCGGAACGTTGACGACCCCTTCCGCGAGCTGATTGAAGGAGCCATGGTCGGTGCCCGAGCCGAGGACGTGCACCTGTCCATCGAGCGCCTTGAAGCTCGGCTGCTCGGTGATGAGGCGCACCGTGCCGCCCATCGACTCCGCGCCATAGAGAGTGCCCTGGGGACCCCGCAGCACCTCGATGCGCGCAATGTCGACGATGTGGGGATCGAGCGTCTCGAGCACCGGGGTATCGTCGATGTAGAAGCCGGTGGTGTTCGAGCCCTCGATACCCCGTAGCGCAATTCCCCGGCCGGAGAGCGTGCCGTCGGATGCGCCAATGCCGAACGATAGGTTCGGTATCGAGGTTCCGTAGTCAAAGAATTGCTCGACGCCCTTGGACTCCAATTGGATGGCCGAGAACGCGGTAATGCTCACCGGCACGTCCTGAATGGATTCGGTGCGCTTGGTCGCGGTGACCAGGACTTCCTCGAGCGCGTCGCTCCCCGATCTGCCGGCGCCCGTCGCCGCCGATTGCGCCGCGGCCGGCTGCGCGGCGAGTGCCGCGACCAGGAGCGCGCCCGCGATCCAGCCCAACGCAAGCCGCTTCCCCATACAACCCCCTGACGTGTGTCTCGCCGCAACCGCGCCGCGCCTGACAAGACCCGCTGCCATCTTAGGTACTTCGGCCCATGGCCTCAGCATGAGAGTCGACGCCAAAAGCATGCTGGCAGACGCAGGTCTTGCGAGCGCCGCCGTTTCGGGCAGCCTAGCCTGCGCACAGCGGCAATCCACTAGCGCGGCGCTATGAGCAGTAGCGATCCGGTTATGAACGGGCTAGATTGATCGAGCGCAGCGGCGGGGGGAGGCGCGGATGAGCGAGGCTGAATCGACCCTGACCCGGCTCCTCAAGGAGTCGCCGTTCCAGCAACTCTTCGATCTGTCCTGCACCCGCCTCGAGCGTACCCAGGGCGAGGTGGAGATCGTGATGGACTACACCGCGTCCGTGGAGCGCTCGCCCGGCACGCGCCAGTATCACGGCGGTGCGATCGCGAGCCTCATCGACATTGCCGGCGACTACGCGCTGTGGGCCCTGCTCGGCTACGGCGTCCCGACCATCAATATCCGCATCGACTACCTGCGGCCTGCCTCGGACACCAGGCTGCGGGCGCAGGCCCGCGTGCGGCGGGCCGGCCGCACCGTCGGCGTCGTCGATATCGATGTGCTGGATGATCAGGACCGCCTGGTCGCGATCGGCCGCGGCACGTACGGGACCCAGGAAGGTTAGGCCGTCAGCGTTTGAGAGCCTTGGCGGCCTCGAGCGCCTGCGCCTGCAGCGGGCGCTTGTCCAGCTTGTGCGTGGTGGCCACGGGCAATTCGTCCACCACCACGAACGCGCGCGGATGACTGTAGGCAGGCCCCGACTCGAGCGCGAAGCGCTTGAGTTCCTCGGGCGACACACCGGGCTCCTTCAGCACCACGAACGCGATCGGGATCTCGCCCTTGATCTCATCGGGCACCGCCACGACGGCGGCCTGCAGCACAGCGGGGTGACGCTCGAGCATCTTCTCGATTTCGCCGGGATAGACGTTCTCGCCGCCGCACA
>DASQAM010000443.1:0-2654 GCA_035635735.1 Gemmatimonadales bacterium
AGGCGAGGACCTGTTCAACTACGTCACCAGCGTGTTCGGCGACGATGTGCTCATGTACGCGTCCGACTATCCCCATTCGGAGTGCCAGTTCCCCGACTCCGTCGACAACATCTTGAAATGGTCGAGCCTCAAGCCGGACACGCGGCGCAAGCTCCTGTGGGACAACGCGGCCCGCTTCTACAAGCAGACGTGAGCGCGGAGCGACACAGGCCACTCCACGACAGCGTACAAGGTCCGTCTGCCGCTCAGCGAGCCATCCATCGATCTGGACCGGCCGGACTCGGAGCTCCTGGCCTTCGTCAAGTCGTTTGAGGAGACGAACGGGCCGCCGCGCGGCGCGTAGCGGCCCGTCGGTCGATGAGGAAGGCCGGCTTACAGCGGGCGCTGCGCGGCTTGGATCGCGTGCCAGACGCGTTCGGGCGTCGCCGGCATCTCGACGTGCTCGACGCCCAGCTCGGCTAGCGCGTCGCAGATGGCGTTCACCACCGCGCCGAGCGCGGGCGTCGTCCCCCCCTCGCCCCCGCCACGCAGCCCAAGGGGATGGGACGTCGACGGCACCTCACTGATCTCCGTCGTGAACGACGGGAGCATGTCCGCGCGGGGTAGCGCATACTCCATCAGGGTGGAGGACAGGAGCTGGCCGCTCTCCGCGTCGTACGCGCACGTCTCCCAGAGTGCCTGCCCCACCCCCTGCGCGATGCCGCCGTGCGTCTGACCGTGCAGGATCATCGGATTGACGGCACGGCCGCAGTCGTCCACGCTCGTGTAGCGAACGATCTCGACCACGCCCGTCTCGGGATCCACCTCGACCTCGCACACCGCGGTGCCATAGGGAAAGGACGGCATGGGCATCGTCTCGTCGCTCAGGCCGTCGAGCGGCCCCCGGGAGCTCTCGGGCACATCATGCCGTAGCGCTGCGGCGGCCACCTCGAACAGGTCGACCGAGCGGTCCGTGCCTTTCACCCTGAACCGGCGTGCCGAGAAGTCGACGTCGGCCTCCGCGGCCTCCAGCAGCCAGGCGGCGAGCCGCCGGCCCTTGGCCACGATCTGATCCGACGCCGTCGCCATCACCACCGCGGCAAGTCGCAGAGCGCGCGCGGAATGCGCGCCACCACCTACGACGGTGACGTCGGTATCGCCGGTGACCAGGTGCACCTGGGACAGTTCCACGCCGAGCCATTCCACGACGAGCTGCGCGAAGCTGGTCGCGTGCCCCTGACCGGACGAAAGCGTCCCCAGAACGACGTCGACCGATCCCTCCGGCCGCACCGTGATATGCGCCCGCTCCCGGGGGAAGCCGGTGTTCAGCTCGATGTAGCTCGCCACGCCGACCCCGCGATAGCGACCGCGCCGGCGCGCCTCGGCGCGACGCAATTCGACCCCCGCCCAATCCGCGAGGGCCACCGCCCGATCGAAGGCGGCCAGGTAGTCGCCACTGTCGTAGAGCGTGCCGACGGCGTTTCGGTACGGCATGGCGCGCGCCGGCACGAGGTTCTTCCGCCGCAGCTCGAGCCGATCGAAACCGTGCCGGCGCGCGGCGAGGTCGATCAACCGCTCCGTGACGAACATGATCTCGGGCCGTCCCGCGCTTCGGTACGGCGTCGTTGGGGAGGTGTTGGTGACCACGGCCCGACCGCGGATCGAGACAGTTGGCACGCGGTAGACGGTGCCCGTCAGCGCCATGCCCTTGTTAAGCGGGTGGAACGAGACGGCGTGTGCGCCGACATTGCTGGTGTTGGCGGCGCGAAGCGCGAGGAAGTGGCCCTCGGTGTCCAGCGCCAGCTCGGCGCGGACCGCGAGGTCACGGCCGTGGTAGTCGGCGAGGAACGCTTCCCGGCGCTCACTCGTCCACTTCACTGGGCGCCCGACGCGGCGCGCCGCCCAGGCCACCAGCGCAAACTCGGGATAGCAGCTGTTGCGCGTCCCGAAATTCCCGCCGACGTCGCGCGCCGTTACGCGCACCGCGCGCTCCGGGACGCCGAGGGCTCCGGCTACGCCGGTCTGGGTGCGCCCGAGACCGCCGGCGCCTGCATGGACGGTGTAGCGGCCACTCGCCGGATCCCAGACCCCGATCGCTGCGCGCGGTTCCATCGGCACGCCGGTGATGCGGTGCACCCACGTCTCGAGCCGTACGACGTGGGCCGCACGCCCGAACGCGGCGTCCACGGCCGCGTCATCGCCGGCCTTGGCATCCACGCAGACGTTGGACGGGGTGTCCTCGTAGAGGACGGGTGCGTCGGACGCGGCGGCGGCCGTGCTTCCCGTCACCGCTCGCAGCGGTGCCCAGTCAACGGTGACGCATTCGGCGCCGTCTCGCGCGGCAGCGGGCGTCTCGGCGATGACCATGGCCACCACCTCCCCCACGAAGCGCACGCGGTCGGCCGGGATCGGCGGGTGCGGGGCAATAAAGGACACGTCGCCGGGCCGGATCATCTCCTCGTAGGGATTCCCCGGCATCGGGCTATGGGTGAGTGGCTTTATCCCGTCGGCGGCGGCGTTCTCACCGGTGAGCGCCGCGATCACCCCCGGCGTGGCGAGGGCCGCCGCGGTGCCGATGCTCCCGATCCGCGCGTGGGCGTGCGGCGAGCGCACGAAGCACGCGTGGGCCTGGCCGGGCAGGTTGACGTCGTCGCTGTAGCAGCCCGCACCGACAA
>DASQAM010000444.1:0-4271 GCA_035635735.1 Gemmatimonadales bacterium
GGACACGGCGGCCCAGCTCAGCCGGACATCGGTGTCGGTCGGGCCCGAGAGCTCGAGCGTCCCGCTGGTGGTGGCGGCCGCGGCATGCGCGTACCCGCTCGACAGATCCACCGTGAGGCTCGGGCCGAGCCGATGCGACAGACCGACCGGAACGGTCCACTCGACGACGTGATCGAACGCGTAGCTCGACCCGAAGTAGTAACCGTCGAACACGACCCCGGTGCGCGCCGCAGCGCCGACTCCGTCCGCTGGTCCCTGCGCGGCGAGCGGCGCCGCCGCGCACAACCACACCAGAACCCGCCTCACGGCGGCCGCTTGAAGATGATGACGATCCCGTTGGTGACGGATGCGATGGAGGGCAGGCCGAGGGACTCGGGAGTCAGCCGACGGTCGATGCTGGAGCTGCCCGTCGGCAACTTCACATCGGCGATCGCGTCGCCGATGGCGGGCACGACATCGCGCGCTCCGGCGGAGAGCAGTCCGCCCACACCGCCGAAGCCCGTGGGCTCGGCGGCACCCGTCACCCGCTCGACGGCGTCCGGCAGGGTCACCATCCCCCCACCTGTGGCCTGCTCGGCCGCCGGAGCCGCGGTCGCCGCCTCTTGCCCGTCGCGGGCGGCCTGAAAGCCCGGGTCGGCCTGCGCCGCGCTCCGGAAGTGCCGGGCCGCTGCGCCGTAGTCCCCGCGATCCATCGCTTCGAGCGCACGGCTGTAGGCGAGGAATGCGGCGAGGCTCTTCGGCCCCTGACGGAGAATTTGCTCGCGCTCCCCTTGCGTGAGCTCCAGTCCGAGCTGCGCGGCGAGAGCGAACACCACCTGCTTCTCGAGGTCGAGCAGCTTCGGGAACGGCCCGGTCACCTGGCCGACCGGCCGCACGACGCCGGTGCCCGTGACCACCGTAGCCGAAAGCTGCACCGGACCCCGGCGCGGAATCGTGGCCGTCCCCTGCACCAGGCGCTCCGCCCGCAGGAGCCGTCCTACGCGCGCCGCCGTCGCCGGATCTACACGGTCGCTCTGGCCGAGCTTGAGCTCGTCCAGCAGCATGCCGATCTGCAGACGCTCGAGCAGGCGCAGGGTGCGGATATAGGCCAGGTCGGTCGCGATGAGCTCCGCCAGCCCGCGGGACAAGGGCTGCACGCCCGAGTCCCCGGCGATCACGAGCGGCAGCACCGCGACCGTGGCGGGTTCGGGCGGTGCGAGGGCGAGCTCCGCCTCGCGCGCCAGCGCCTGTCGCGCCGCTCGCTCCGCCGCGGCGCGGAGCGCGAGTTGCGCTTTGGCGCGCAGGGCAGCCACGCCTCGGGCGTTCGGGTGCTGGGCCGCGAAGTCGCTGTAGATGGCGACCGCTTCGTCGTAGCGATCCGCCTGCTCCCGGCACGCGCCGAGCACCAGCGGCCCGAGCACGTTGTCGGGCTCGAGCGCGAGCGCCGCGCGCGCGACCACGGTCGCGGTGTCGCAGCGCCCGGCGGCGGCGAGGGCCGCCCCGAGTCGAAACTGAATGGTGGGGTTCTGGGGCTGCTGCTGCGCCTGGCTCGTGAGCGCGGGAACGTCGGCGGGCGTGACTGCCGCGGGCTGCGGTGCGCGAGCGCACGCGACGGCGGCGCCCAGCAGCAGAAGCGGGAGCGGCTGCTTCACCGCCGCGACTTCTTCTTGGCGGCCTTTTTCTTGACCAGCGGCTTGGGCCTCGCGGCGCGGACGGGCTTGACCTTGGACTTGAGGGGAACGTCGATGTCTGAGAGGACCCGATCGCCCTCTTCCGGGCCGATCAAGCCGCGGCGCACCGCATAGCGCACCAGCTCCTCGGCATCGTCCATTGCGAACTCGCCCACCCCCGCGGCGGCGCGGATCGCCTTCACCAAGGCGTCGGCCACGGGGCTGCGCAGCACGCTCGCGATTCCGGGGAGGGCCTCGAGCAGCGAAGAGATCTGCGACCCGCCGAGCTCAGCTGACATCGACTTGCTGCTCCGGCGCTAAAAGGTCGCGCCAAGCTACATCGGCCCTACCGGACCGTCAAGGATTTTTGACCGATTTTGGGCGGAACTATCGTTGTGGAGCGCGGTTACGATGCTGGCGCAAGGCCTGGGCGAGCGCGCTCCCGCCCGGAGCGCGGCGCGAGATGGTGAGGTCGGAATGGGACAGGAGCTCGCCCAGGACCGTCCGGGTTCTCAGGTCGAGCGGCATCTCAAAACGCAGGTCGAGCTGATACTCCGCGTGATCGGGACCCTGACCGGTGAGTGTGAAGCCCTGGGGCTCCGGTCGGGCGGCGTCGACTTCGATTTGCGCGAGCGGCTCGTATTGGGGGCGGTCCATGGTCACCTCCGCGGGCAACCTTCGGGCTCCGTGAGAGATACGCCTCCTCCGAGAGGTGTCAAGGCGGCCCATCTTCCAGGGGTTGCTACATTTCGTGCCTGGAGGTGCGACAAGCGGTGGGACGACGCGGAATCAAGGAATACCGGGCGCCCGAGGCGCTGGCGTTGATTGCGGCGGACCGTGAGCACGTGCCCCTGGTCTGCCCCTCCTGCGGGACGCGGTCGATCGTGCGCGCGCCCCGGCGCCGGGGCAGCCGGGCGGGCGCCGCGCCGCTCGCGGCCGAGCGGGTGACGCTGACGTGCCAAAGCTGCGGCCGTCACGCGTCCTACATCGAGCGCGGGCCCGCCACACCGCGGGACGACACCATGGATCCTCATATCGTCCGACTGTGACATCCCCGTTCCACCACGGGAGAGGGAGAGCGGCACCGAGCGTGGCTGGCGACGCGATACAAATGATGGGTACGGTCAGCGAAGTGCTTCCGAACACGACCTTCCGCGTGAAGCTCGAGAACGGGCACGAGGTGCTGGCGTACGTCAGCGGAAAGATGCGCAAGAATTACATCCGGATCTTGCAAGGCGACCGCGTCGCGGTGGATCTATCTCCGTACGACCTGACTAGAGGCAGGATCACCTACCGCTATAAATAGTAAAGGCCGGGGATCAACTCCCGGCCTTTACGCTTTTCCGTCCCAGCGTCGTTTAGAAGAACAGCATGAACCCGGCGCCGATGTCGATCTGCTTCGCTCCGGGCGGCAAGCCCGCGAGGATGGGACCGAGGGTGTTACCGGTGGTACCTTCTTCCGTACCCTCCAGCACCAACTTGAGCGACTTCGTCCACTGGTGGTACAGTCCCAGCGTGTACGCGTAGTTATTCGACCGAACGTTGGTGTTGCCGTCACCATTGGGCGCGGCCGTATTGTTGTTCTTCAATCGACTGAAGCCCCAGCTGAAGCCCACGTTGGTCTTCGGCCCGACTTTGTACACGAGTTGGGCGTAACCACCGTCAGATGACCGCAGCGCCGGCGACGTAGCGGCGGGGGTTCCTGCGACTTCGCCGCCCGAGAACATCAAGGTCGTCCCGAGGCCCTTGCCGATGTAACCGTTGACGACGAGTGTGAGGTCCGAGAAACCCGCCCTGATCCCGGCGGTGCCGCCAAACGAACTGACGGAGAGACCCCCAGTGGGCGCGTTCTTCGTAGACTGCCACAGACCGCCGACCCAGAGCATGTAATTGCTCTTACCGGACTTCTGATTGTAGGTAAACTCGGCCTCGACCCGGGGGATCGATGTGAAGTCCCAACCTATGCTTCCCAGGTTACTCGGCTGGAAGAGCCCCACGCTTAGCTGTGCTGGCCCCGGCTTACTGCTGTAGGTCACCTGTGCGTTGAAGTTGGGGTAGATATACCCGAACCCGATGCGCCCGAGCGTGGTGCCGCCACCCTGCACCAGGGGGATGCCCACTGCGCCGATGCCGAACAGAGTCATATCGTTTAGGATGTTCTGACGGCCGAACAGCGCGAGTTCGCGGCCGGCGAGAATCTGCGACCCGTCTTTGAAGCCCACGGTCAGGTAGACCTGACGCATGTCGATCCGATTAGGATTTTGAAAGCCGTCATGCGCGTTGCCGCCGTTTTGAATCTGCGGCGCGAATCCGAAGTGCACACCGAGGTTCAACCCGCCTTCCTTGCCCTTCGCCTCGAATGTGGCGAACGCGGGGAGCAGTCCCGTGCGGATGTTCGAGTTCGTCTGGTCTCCTGCGGCCGTGTTCCCTTTGCTGAAGCTCCAGAACACGTTCACGTTCCCGGAGAACGCGAACGACCAACCGTTGGACATCTGCATCGTCAGGCCTTGCGCGCCGGCCGTCGCGGAGACGCCCAGCGCCAAGCCCAACAACAACAGCGTGAGACGCTTCATACGAGATTCCCTCCTTGGGAGTTTTACTGCCGCCATCCTACCGCTCGTG
>DASQAM010000445.1:0-4353 GCA_035635735.1 Gemmatimonadales bacterium
GCTCCATATCCGTGTGGGGCGCCAGCGGGTTGCCACCGTGGTGCGCGTGGCCGACCTGTTGCTCGTCGAGGTGGACAAGAACTCGCGCCTGGCGGGGCTGTGGTTCCTCGAGGTGCCGCCGTTCCCCAACGTGGAAGCGACTGCCTGAGCAGAGGAGGTTGGTGGAGGTTGGGGCAGGTTGTGAAGGTTGGTGGAGGTGGTGCGCGGCGGAACGACCCCCTGAGCACGGAAATGGTTACGGCTTGCTCACGGACTCCCTGTAGGTTCCGCGCAGATGGCCCCATACGAGAAGCTTCACGCATGGCGTGAGTGCCATGAACTCGCGCTCGCAGTCTACCGGGCTACGAAATCCTTCCCGACCGAAGAGCAGTTTGGCCCCACCTCGCAGATCCGTCGTGCTGCCTTCTCCTCAGCGGTCAACATCGTAGAAGGTTCTGCCAGGCGCAGTAGGAAAGAATTCCGTCGTTTTCTCGACATCTCCCTATCGTCCCTCACTGAGGTAGGATATGCACTGCGGTTCTCCCGGGAAGCTGGCCTGCTACCGACGAGGATTGGTCGGCTCTCAACGACCGCCAGTGCCGTGCCCGGTTTCTCACGTGGCAGCTTTACCGGGCCCTCGCCCGGTAGCCACCTCCACCATCCTCCACCAAACCTCCACCATCCTCCACGAAACCTCCACCAACCTCCCCCAACGCCCTAGATTTCTGCCTCATGTCCGACCAGCTCCCCCGCCTCGGCGGCCTGTCCGAACCCGAGAAATACGAGCGCCTGGTCGAGCGGGTCCCCGGTGTGTGGTGGAGCGACGAGGGACCGTTCGCCGGGCTGCACGAGCTGAACGCGGTGCGGGTCGAGTACTTCCGCCGCGTGTTCGGCGGCTTCGGAGGGAAGCGCGTCCTCGACGTGGGCTGCGGGGGAGGCATCCTGGCGGAGACGCTCGCTGCCGAGGGGGCGAGCGTGACGGGAATCGATCCGTCGGAGAAATCTCTTACGGCCGCCCGGGAGCACGCCGGCCACTCGGGACTCTCGATCGACTATCGCAGCGGCAGCGCCGAGGAACCGGGCGGCGCGGGCCTCGAAGGGACCTTCGACCTGGTGTTCGCCGTGGACGTGCTGGAGCACGTCGACGACCTGGAGCGCACCGTCGCGGGGCTTGCCCACGTCCTGGCGCCCGGCGGCGGGCTCGGCTTTCTCACCCACAGCCGCACGATCGCCGGATTCCTGCAGGTCGTGTGGGATGAGGAGTACGTGCAGCACACCATGCCCGAGGGGTTCCACGACTTCGCCCGTTTCATCACGCCCGCCGAATTGACCGAAGCGCTCGCCCGGCATGATATGGTGGTGCAGGAGATGAAAGGCGTGGAGCGAGCGGGTGAGGGTACGGGCCGGCGCGTGCTCACCGACGATTTGAGCGTGACCTACCTCGGCTGGGCGCTGCGGACACGCTGACCGTGTCGCGTTCTTGGGTCGATGCGATCCTCGCCGCGGGGGTGGTGCCGGCCTCCTACGTCCCCGAAGCGAGCCTCGGCCGCACCGATCTCGAGGAGTTCACCGGCGCCGACCCGGTGGAGGACCCGGAGCTCCGGCTTCACCCGCTGACCGGGGCGCACGCGCTCACGCCTGGGGCGGTCGGATTTCTCGACGGGATCGAGCAGTGGCGAGTGGCAGGGTATGCGGGAGTGATTCCGATCGTGCGGGCCTACGTCGCCGCCGCGATCCGTTTCCGGGGGGCCGATCGCCGCCCCCGCACGGTCGGCGAGGACGCCGAGGAGTTCGCGATCACGCGGCTCGACCGTTTGTCCGACGCCGTACGCCGGGCGCTCGAGGGAACCGGAGTCCGGGTCGTCGAGATCTCCGCCGAGGACGTCGGCCAGCCGGCTCGCGCCCTGCCGGCCGCGCGCGTCGAGGTGCAGAAGGCGCGCGCCGCCCTCGAGCGCCGGCTGGCGGAGCGGTGGCTCTCGCGGCTCGGCGCCGACGAATGGCTCGTGACAGACGGCGTCCTCTCCGATTCTCCGGAGCTGTCGGCGCACCCGCGCGCGCTGGGGGTCGTGAAGAGTCACGGCGCGGAGTACTTCGAGGGCCCGGAGCTCGAGCGGGCGCTGACGTTGCCCGCGACGCACCGCACCAGCGTGTTCCGGCCCAAGCGCCGCGGCGCGCGGCGCGAGATCTATTCCTGGTATCTCCGGTTGTGGCCGTGGGAAGGGAACGACCTGTTGTACGGGCTGCTGCGGGTGGAGGCGCGCGCTCATCCGGACACGGTCGCGCTCGCGTCGCGCATCTCCGCGTGGCTCGTGACCGAACGTGCCCCGCTCGCGACCCCCGACCGTCGGTGGGATCGGTTACTTTATCCTATCCATGACGTGGAGACCTACTTGAGAGCGCGCGCGCCGCGCGACCTCTTCTCGCCGCTCGGCTCCCGCCTCCCTCTCCCGCGGACCGGATCGTGATCGAGCGACGCGATCCCGCCCCGCCGCCGGTCGGTCGCGTCGTCGCCACCGAGCAGAAGCCCGCGACGCCGCACCAATTTCACTTTTGGACCGCGAACGAGACGACCATCGGGATCGGGGCGATCGTTAGGGTCGAGGAGCTGGAGGCTGGGGACTCGGGGCGGGTCGTCTATGGCGTGGTGACCGACGGGTTCGCCTACTCGGACTTGGCCACGCCGCTCCACGATGCCGTCGGCGCGGAGGGAGATCCGGCGCGCGCCGCGCAGAATCCGACCGTCCGTCAGGAGATCCGGTTGTGGACCGCGGCGGTGCTGCGCCAGAAGCCCGAGGAGCCGCTGCAGCCGGTTCCCCTCGGGCAGGTGCACGTCGCGAACG
The DNA here is from genome assembly GCA_035635735.1 of Gemmatimonadales bacterium. Lineage (GTDB taxonomy): Bacteria > Gemmatimonadota > Gemmatimonadetes > Gemmatimonadales > GWC2-71-9 > AG41. The sequence goes on from DASQAM010000445.1 coordinate 2,820, forward strand.
ACGTTGACGTGGCACAGGCGCTCCGCATGGACGCGTATCTCGGCGGGGCAGAGCCCAGTGCGATTCCCGTGGGTCTGTACACGTCCGGGGCATTGGAAGCGCCGGTTTATCTGGACGCCGATTTCCTGCTCGGGCCGGAGGCGGCGCACCTGAACATCTCCGGTGTCTCGGGGCTCGCCACCAAGACCAGCGCGGTGGAGTTCCTGCTCGGATCAATTTTCCAGCACTTTCCGCCCCACAAGGGGCGCATCGCCGCAGTGTGCTTCAACGTGAAGGGTCCGGACCTGTGCTTCCTCGACCAGCCTGGCGCGCTCGACGACGAGGACCGCCGTCGCTACGAGCGCCTCGGCGTCCGGCCTCAGCCGTTCGAGCGTGTGCGTTACTACGCCCCCTTCAAGGCCGACGGCGTGAACCTGAACACGCTGCGCACGCACCCCGATCTGGTGGGCGACGTGGAGCCGCTCGTCTGGGGCCTGCGCGAGGTGCTCGACTACGCCGAGGTCCTGCTCAACCGCGACGACATCGATGCGAAGGCGGACGCCTTCATCGATTTCCTCTCGGATCGCGTCGTGGACAAGGAGTTCGACGACGGTTTCGGCGGGGCGCATCGCGTGGTCACATTCGCCGACTTGGAGCGGCTGTTCCGGTCGATCTTCGACGGCCTGGAGCTCGGGGGAGGACGCGGCGACACGTGGCGGACCCACCACATCGCGACCATCCGCAAGGTGCGCAACCGCCTGTCGAACATCTCGACCCGCGCCAAGGGCCTGGTGACCGATGACGGCCCGTCAAACGATCTGCCCTGGGGCCGGTTCGAGGACCGGGCCGTCTACGTGGTGGACGTGGCCAACGTCGATCCGCTCGGCCAGGATCTCGTGTTCGCGCGCGTCGTGTCGAAGCTGCGCGAGCACTTGGAGCGTCGGGATCTGGGTGTCGACGCCGTCGTCGTGTTCGTGGACGAGCTGAACAAGTACGCGCCGGCCGACGGGCCCGAGACCTACGTGAAAAAAATGCTGCTCGATATCTCGGAGCGCGGGCGGTACCTTGGCCTTGTGCTGTTCGGCGCCGAGCAGTTCCGCTCCCAGGTGCACCGGCGCGTCGTGGGAAACGCGGGTACCATCGTGTTCGGGCGCATGGACTCGGACGAGCTCGCGACCCCCGGCTACCAGGTGCTGTCGCCCGCCACCAAGATCAAGCTCGCGACGCTCCCCATCGGGGAGCTGATGGTGCGGCACCCGCATTTCACGCAGCCCATTTTCGTGCGGTTCCCACGGCCGGCGGTGCTGCGCGGCCGGGACGGGGTGGAGCGGTTCCCGCCCGCGGCGGACCTGCCGTTCGAGGACGCGGTGGTGCGGCAGCTCGTGAAGCTCGACCGGCGGGTGCGGCCCAATTTGGTGAAGGATCTCATCGCCGACCGGCGGGAGGAGGACGTACGCCGCGCGCTCGCGCACACTCGCCAGACCCGGCCCCAGGACGCATTCGCCCACTTCAAGAAGCAGCTGGGCGGCCGGGTCGCCGCCGTTCCGGCCGCCGC
>DASQAM010000446.1:0-1745 GCA_035635735.1 Gemmatimonadales bacterium
GATCTCGAGGCGCCACCCCTGGTCGTCGGTCAGGTGCCAGTGGAAGCGGTTGAGCTTATGGAGCGCCGCGAGATCGATGTACTTCTTCACGAACTCCTTCGGCATGAAGTGCCGGGCCACGTCCAGATGGACGCCGCGCCAGGCGAACCGCGGCACGTCCTCGATCGCGACGGCGGGGATGCGCCACGCCATGCCATCCACCTTGGCCTGCCGGAAGACCGCGGGCGGGAGGAGCTGGCGGAGCGTCTCGATCCCGTAAAACGCCCCCGCGGCGCGGTAGGCACGAATCGCTACGTGAGACGGGCTGGCGTCGAGCCGATAGCCCTCGTCGCCCAGTCGCGCGAGCGCGGAGTCGAGCCGGATCGAGATCGCCGGCGCCTCGGCGGGCACGCTCCCTCCCGTCCGCACCGGGAGGCGGAATCCGGTGGCCGGCAAGAGGTAGTCCGCCAGCAGCTCCCCCAGCGGGCGGGTCGCGCGATCGGTCACGATCGCCGTGGCAGCCGTCAACGTGAACGCGCCCGGCTGCACGGTCATGCGCGCGGGGCGCGGAACGATCGCCGGCGTGGAGTCGGCCGCGAGAGCCAGCGCCAGCGCCGCGAGCATCGGCAGCATGCTTACTCCTTCAGCTCTCTGACCCAGATGTCCCGGTAACGGGTCGGGTGACCGTGGTCCTGCAGGAACAGCGGAAGCTGGTCCGGGTGCGGCTCGTAGTGCGCCCGCGCTGCGTGCACCGTCCAGCCGGTGATGATCGTATTGTCCTGCACCAGCAATCCGTTGTGCAGCACCGTGACCCGCGCGGAGTCGCGCACCGTACCATCGGACGCGAACCGGGGACGGTGGAAGATGATGTCGTAGGTCTGCCATTGGCCGGACGGTCGGCTGGCGTTCACGAGCGGCGGCGTCTGTCCATACACGGCCCCGGCCTGGCCGTCGGCGTAGGTCTCGTTGTGGTACGAATCGAGCACCTGGATCTCGTAGTGTGTCATCAGGAACACGCCGCTGTTGCCACGATCCTGACCTTCACCCCTGGGTGGCGTGGGCGTGGCCCATTCGATATGCAGCTGGATATCCCCAAAAGCGCGCCCCGTGATGATCGGGCCGGCGCCGGCGGTGACTTCCACGTACCCGTCACGTACTACCCATTTGGCGGGTGTGCCGTCCTGCGACCGCCATTGCGAGAGATTTTTGCCGTCGAACAGCACGACGGCATCGGAGGGCGGCGCCACCGGTGGCCGCTCGGGGCCGGGATCGACCACGGGAGGCCGGGGGCGGTCCATGGAGTGGACGGGCCAGCTTTGGGCGGTCATCGTGGCGGGGAGAATAACTCCGATGGCAATGAACGCGGAACGTGGAACGCGGAATGCGGAACAGAGGGTGGCGGCGCTGTTCCGCGTTCCCACTTCCGCGTTCCGCGTTTCCCTCACGGTTTCCAGGTTCCCTTCGCCACCGCCGGCACGAACCGCTCGATGCCCGCCGGCGGAAAGTCGAGCGTCTTCCCCTGCTCGGCGCTCATGTAGGCCGTCATCAGGAGCTTCACGACCTCCAGGCCGTCGTCGAACGTGAGCTGCGGGGTCTCGCGGCCGAGGAACACGCGCACGAAGTGTCGGTCTTCCGCATCGTACCCGTAGGTCGCGGACTCGCTCGTCACTACGGGCATGAGCCCCATCTCGGCGTTCTGCTTCTCGACCAGGTCTTCGCCCGTTTTGCCTTTCACCTCGCGGCTGAAGAAGAGCTTGAGCCCGCTG
>DASQAM010000447.1:0-3209 GCA_035635735.1 Gemmatimonadales bacterium
AACCCGCAGAAGCGGGGCGTCTGCACGCGGGTCTACACGACGACGCCCAAGAAGCCGAACTCGGCGCTGCGGAAGGTCGCGCGCGTGCGGCTCACCAACGGCTTCGAGGTGACGGCCTACATCCCGGGCGAGGGGCACAACCTGCAGGAGCACTCGATCGTGATGATTCGCGGCGGGCGCGTGAAGGACCTGCCGGGGGTGCGCTACCACATCATCCGTGGCACGCTGGATGCGGCCGGGGTGAATGACCGCAAGAAGTCGCGGTCGAAGTACGGTGCCAAGCGGCCCAAGGAGGCCGGGAAGTGAGCCGACGCAAGAAGGCGGTCCGCCGACCCGTGCCGGCCGATCCGCGCTACGATAGCCAGACCGTCTCCAAGTTCGTCAACAACCTGATGGACCGGGGTAAGAAGTCGCTGTCGGAGCGGGTGTTCTACAGCGCGATGGACCTGATCGAGCAGCGCACCGGCCAGCCCGGCGTGAACGTCTTCAAGCAGGCGCTGTCCAACGCCAAGCCGGCGCTGGAAGTGAAGTCGCGCCGCGTCGGTGGCGCCACATACCAGGTGCCGGTGGAAGTGCGGCCCGAGCGCCGCACCGCGTTGGCGATGCGCTGGCTCATTCAGTACTCGCGCGCGCGCCGTGAAAAGACGATGTCCGAGCGGTTGGCGGCGGAGATGATCCTCGCCTCGAAGGGCGAGGGCGAGACGATCAAGAAGAAGGAAGACACGCACCGCATGGCGGAGGCGAACCGGGCCTTCGCGCATTACCGGTGGTAGACTGAAACCAGTGTAAGGGCGCGGCGGTGCCGCGCTTCGACACGCAGACCGACAATCCCGGGACCCTGCACTAAGGGATCCTGCATCCAGGGCGGCATGCCGCCCGGATGATGGCGGAGCGAGACCGGCCCAACGGTGGGCGCCAGGTCGCCCCGCATTTTTGCTGAATAGAGCGCTGCTTAAAGGACGGAAATGGCTCGTACCACGCCGCTCGAAAAGATTCGGAATATCGGCATCATGGCCCACATTGATGCCGGGAAAACGACTACGACCGAGCGCATCCTCTATTACACGGGCCGCACCTACAAGCTGGGTGAGGTGCACGACGGTACGGCCACGATGGACTGGATGGAGCAGGAGCAGGAGCGCGGCATCACGATCACCTCCGCGGCCACCACCACCTTCTGGAACCGCTTCGAGCAGCAGTACCGCATCAACATCATCGATACGCCGGGCCACGTGGATTTCACCGTCGAGGTGGAGCGCAGCCTGCGCGTGCTCGACGGCGCCGTGACCGTGCTCGACGCGGTGGGCGGCGTGGAGCCGCAGACCGAGACGGTATGGCGTCAGGCGGACCGCTACGGCGTGCCGCGCATCGTCTTCGTCAACAAGATGGACCGCGTGGGCGCGGACTTCGAGCGCTGCGTCGCGATGGTCCAGGACCGCCTCGGCGCCAAGCCGGTCGTGATCCAGCTGCCGCTCGGCTCGGGCGAGCTGTTCACCGGCATCGTCGACCTGGTGCGGCAGATCGAGATCGTCTACGACGACGAAACGTTGGGCAAGAAGTACGTCGAGGGACCCATCCCGGCGGCCCTGCTTGACCGAGTGAAGGAGATGCGCCACCTGATGCTCGAGGCCGTGGTGGAGCACGACGACGCGATCCTGCACAAGTATCTCGAAGGGCAGCCGCTCTCGGAGGCGGAGATCCGCACCGTGTTGCGCAAGGCGACGCTCGCGGGGCACGTCGTCCCCGTGATCTGCGGCGCCGCGTTCAAGAACAAGGGCGTGCAGGCGCTGCTCGATGCCGTGGTCGACTTCCTGCCGGCGCCGGTGGATGTGGCGGCGATCAAGGGGCACCTGCCGCACCACGACGCGACCCTCGCCGAGCGCAAGGCGTCCGACGAAGAGCCGTTCGCGGCGCTGGCGTTCAAGATCATGACCGACCCCTATGTCGGGAAGCTGACCTTCTTCCGCGTCTATTCGGGCGTGCTCACCGCCGGCTCCTACATCTACAACAGCACCAAAGACCGCCGCGAGCGGATCGGCCGGCTGCTGCAGATGCACGCGAACAAGCGCGAGGAAATCGAAGAGGTGCGCGCGGGCGATATCGCCGCGGCCATTGGCCTGAAGGACACCAAGACGGGCGACACGCTGTGCGTGGAAGAGCACCCGATCATCCTCGAGGCCATGAAGTTCCCCGAGCCCGTGATCTCGGTGGCGATCGAGCCCAAGACCAAGGCCGACCAGGACAAGCTGGGCGTGGCGCTGCAGAAGCTGTCGGAGGAAGATCCGACCTTCCGCGTGCACACGGACACGGAGACCGGCCAGACGATCATCAGCGGCATGGGCGAGCTGCACCTCGAGATCATCGTCGAGCGCATGAAGCGCGAGTTCAAGGTCGAGGCGAACGTGGGCCGCCCGCAGGTGGCGTACCGCGAGACGATCCGCAAGCGCGTGGAAGACGTCGAGGGCAAGTTCATCCGCCAGACCGGCGGCCGCGGCCAGTACGGCCACGTGGTGCTCAACGTCGAGCCGGGCCCGCCCGGCTCGGGCTTCGTGTTCGAGGACAACATCGTGGGCGGCACCGTCCCCAAGGAGTACATCGGGCCGGTGGAGCAGGGCGTGAAGGAAGCGCTGGAGAACGGCGTGCTCGCGGGCTATCCGATGGTGGACGTGAAGGTCGAGCTGGTGGACGGCTCCTACCACGACGTCGACTCCAGCGAAATGGCGTTCAAGATCGCGGGCTCGATGGGCGTGAAGGAGGCCGTGCGCAAGGCGGGCCCGGTGCTGCTCGAGCCGGTCATGGACGTGGAAGTCGTGACGCCGTCGGAGTACATGGGCGACGTGATCGGCGACCTGTCGGCCCGGCGCGGCAAGATCGGCGGCATGACCGAGCGCGGTGGCGCGCAGGTCGTGGCCGCGAGCGTGCCGCTGTCCGACATGTTCGGCTACTCGACCACGCTGCGCTCGATGAGCCAGGGGCGCGCCGTCTTCCACATGCAGTTCAGCCACTACGCGGAAGTGCCGAAGGCAAAGGCTGAAGAGATCATCAGCAAGATCAAGAGCTAACGGACCAGAGGAGATCATGGGCAAGGCCAAGTTTGAGCGGACGAAGCCGCACGTGAACGTCGGGACGATCGGGCACGTGGACCACGGCAAGACGACCCTGACGGCGGCGCTGACCAAGGTGTCGGCCGACGCGGGGCTCGCCACCTA
>DASQAM010000448.1:0-8899 GCA_035635735.1 Gemmatimonadales bacterium
AGTGGCGATGCGTGAGAACCTCGACCTCATGCACGTGCACTACGCCATCCCCCATGCCGCGACGGCGTGGCTCGCGAAACAGATGCTCAAGTCGCAGCGCGACCTGAAGATCGTCACGACGCTGCACGGCACCGACATCACCCTGGTCGGGCAGGATCCGTCCTACTACACGCTCACCAAGTTCTCAATCGAACAATCGGACCGCGTCACGGCGGTGTCGGCGTTCCTGCGGGAAGAGACCTACCGCGCGTTCGGGTGCGCCGGCTGCGACGTCATCGTCATCCCGAACTTCATCTCGACGACCGAGTACCACCCGCCTGGCGAGGGCACCTGCCGCCGCTCGCTCGCGCCGCCCGACCACAAGGTCCTGATCCACGTCTCGAATTTCCGCCCTGTGAAACGGGTGATGGACGTCGTGCGCGTGTTCGCAGGGGTGCGTCGCGAGCTCCCGGCCACGCTCGTGCTGGTGGGAGACGGGCCGGAGCGCGACGCGGCGGAGCAGGAGGTTGATCACCTCGAGTTACGACGCGACGTCCGATTTCTCGGCAAGGTGGATAACGTCGCCGAGATCCTGCGCGGCAGCGACTTGTTCCTGCTGCCGTCCGAGACCGAGTCGTTCGGCCTCGCCGCGCTCGAGGCGATGGCCTGTGCCGTGCCAGTCCTCGCGACCGCCGTGGGCGGCCTCCCCGAAGTGGTCGTGCCCGGGGAGACGGGTTTCCTGACGCCCAAGGGAGATGTCGAGGCCATGATCGCTCACGGCCTTCGCGTCCTGCGCGATGGCGCGCTCCACGCCCGAATGCGCGCCGCCGCCGCCCGGCGCGCGCTCGAGTTCGCGGCCGACCGCATCGTACCGCGCTACGAGCAGCTGTACGAGGACGTGCTGCGTGACTGATCTGCTGCGCCTCGTCCGCATCAACAACCTGTTGCTCGCCGCGGCGGGCGTTCTCGCCGGCGGCTGGATCGCTCTCGGAGCGGTGCGGACGCCCAACGTCCTGGCGCTCGCGGCCGTGGCCGCGGTCGCCTTCGCGTTGGCAGGCAACGTGCTCAACGACATCTGGGACCAGGCCGCCGATCGCGTCAACCGGTCCGGCGGGGAGCACCCGCTCGCCACCGGCCGCGTGACCCGCGGCGCCGCCGACCTGTGCGTCGCGGGTGGCGCCGTGATCGGGCTCGGCGCCGCGGCCTTCGTCAACGGGACCGCGGTGCTCGTGGGCCTCGCGGCCTTCGCTGTGCTCGTGCTCTATTCGCCCGTGCTCAAACGCCGCGGCGTGCCGGGGAACGTGGCCGTGGCGCTCGTCGCCGGCCTGCCGCTCATGTACGGCGCCATTGCGGTCGGACACGCGGCCGCGGGAATCGTACCCTGGATCCTCGCCGCCTGGATCCACTTGGTGCGTGAGATCGTGAAGGACATCGACGACCAGGCAGGGGACCGAACGCTCGGCCGCCGCACCTTGCCGCTCGTCCTCGGGGCCCGCCCGGCGAGCCTCGTCGCGGCGACGTTGGCGGCGACCTTCGTGCCGCTGTCGCTCGCGTTACCCGCAGCGGCGCACTACCGGGGCACGTACTTTCTCATCGCCCTGTTTGCCCAGCTGGTCGTGCTGGCCGTCGCGAGCCGGCTGTTCACGGGGCGTACGCAGGGGAACAGTCGCCTCCTCAAAGGAGCCATGCTTGTGGGAATCGTGGCGCTGGTGGCCGGGCGGGTTGCATGACGCTCTGGCAGGGAATTGTTCTGGGGCTGGTGCAGGGGATCACGGAGTTTCTCCCGGTGTCGAGCTCTGGACATCTGAGGGTGCTCGAAGTCGTGACCGGCGTGCACACTCCAGGCGTCTTTGTGGAGGTGACGCTCCACGTCGCGACCCTGGGCTCCGTGTTAGTGATGTACGGGCCGCGCCTGTGGGCGATCGTGCGGGGCGTCCTGGCGCGGCGGCCGGCGGAGCTGCGGACGGCGGGGCTCCTCGTGCTCGCGACCGTTCCAGCGGGTGTCGTCGGCGGGTTGTTCCATCGTCAAGTCGAGGCGGCCGCCTCGTTGGTACTCGTGGGCACCGGGTTCCTCGTGACGGGGTTCATGAACTGGTCCACGCGGCGGCTCACCGGCAACCGCCCCGAACCCAGCGTCGGGGCCGCCGTGGGGATCGGGTTCGCGCAAGCCTTGGCGGCCGTGTTCCGCGGCGTCTCGCGTTCCGGGTCGACGGTGTGCGCGGCCCTGTGGGGCGGCCTCGGACCCGCCGCCGCGGCGGAGTTCAGCTTCCTCCTGGCGATTCCGGTGATCGCGGGTGCCGCGATCCTGGAGGGACGTCACATGGCGGTGAACGTCGCGGCCGTGGGAGCGCTCCCGCTGGCGGTGAGCTTCGTGCTCGCGTTTGCCAGCGGAATCTGGTCCATCCGGTTTCTCGTGGCGCTGCTCCAGCGCGGCCGCTTCTACGCGTTCGCGCCGTACAACTGGATCGTCGGCGTGCTGACGATCGCGTACGCGGTGTGGCGCGGCTAGCGCTCGACGGGGTGACGGCGGCCGATCTCGCCGGGCGGTGGGGCGTGCCGCAGTGTGGCCTGTTTCGCGAGCTCGGCTCGACGTTCGACGCCGTTCACGACCTCGCCGCTCAAGACGCCCCTGCGGGGACGGTAGTGATCGCCGAGGCGCAGACGGCGGGGCGGGGACGCGAGGGTCGCACGTGGCACTCGCCGGCGGGCGGGGTCTGGCTCGGCATGCTGCTCCGTCCGGCGCGCGCCGAGCTGGGCGTGATCTCGGTACGCGTCGGGCTCGCGGTCGCGGATGCGGTCGATGCCCTCCTCGGCGGGTTCGAGACCCGCCTCAAGTGGCCGAACGACGTGTTGCTGGGGGAGCGCAAGCTCGCGGGCATCCTGTGCGAGGGCCGTTGGCACGGCGAGACTCCGCAATGGCTGGCGGTCGGTGTGGGAGTGAATGTGTGCAATGCGATTCCCGCTCCGGTCGCGCATCGCGCGGTGGCGCTCGGGGAATGGCTCCCCTCGGTCCGCCGGCTCGATGTCCTGGATCGCCTCGTCCCGGCGCTCGCGGGGCTCGCGTCAGGCGAGCCGGCGCTCAGCGAGCGCGAGTGCACCGCATTCGCGGCGCGTGATTGGCTGCAGGGTCGTCAACTTCGCTCGCCCGCCGCGGGCCGCGCGCGCGGCCTCCGCCCGGACGGCGCGCTGCTCGTCGATCTCGGCTCGGCGACGATCGCCGTGCGGGAAGGTCACGTCGAGCTCGCGTAGCGGCCTCCCGGTCGAGCGTCTATCTTAGCGGCGCCATGCTTCTCGCCATCAACATCAACAACACCGAAACGAAAGTCGGGCTGTTCCGTGGCGACAGCCTCGAGGCCCACTGGCGGCTTACGACCACGCCCTCGCGCACGCCGGACGAGTGGGCGGCTGCGCTCACGTCGTATCTGGCGCAGGAGGGCCGGTCCACTCAGGAAGTCCGCGCCGCCGTCGTCGCATCGGTGGTGCCCCCCGTGACCCAGGGGTTGTGCGAAGCGGTCGAGCGCGCGACGACCGTGCGGCCGGTGGTCGTGGATGGACGCTCGCCCCTGCCGATCACGCTCGATGTGGAGGAGCCGCTGCAGGTCGGGGCGGACCGCATCCTCAACACGCTCGCCGCGGCCCAGCTGTTCCACCGCGACTCGATCGTCGTCGACTTCGGGACCGCCACGACATTCGATTGTATCACGGCTGATGGCCACTTCCTCGGCGGCGTGATCATGCCCGGTATCCGAACCGCGTCGGACGCGCTCATTCGGGGCACCGCCAAGCTCCCCGCGACCGACCTCACGCCGCCCTCGCGCACCATCGGGCGACGGACGGAAGAGGCCATTCGGTCGGGTGTGTTGCTGGGCACGGCGGACGCCGTGGACGGGATCGTGCGACGCATCAAGGCCGAGTGGCCGAACGGCCAGACGCCGCAGGTCATCGCCACCGGTGGCCTCGCGAGCCTGGTCGCGCCGCTGGTCCGCGAGATCGAGTCGGTGCACCCCGACCTCACCCTCACCGGGCTCCGCATCGCCGCCACGGCGCTGGGCCTGAAGTGGTAGCCGACGCCCGCGCGCTGAACGCATGGCGCCGCTGGGGCTACCGGCTGCTGCCCGGCGATCTCTTTTCCTATGTGCTCCACATGCGCCCCGCCGAGTGGCCGATCATGGCGGGGCATACGATGCTCGGGTACGTGCTGGCCGTCGGTATCAAGGGAGCGGGGAGCGGGGAGCGGTTGCTTCCGGCCCTGGGCGCTCTCCTGATCTGGGTGATCCTGCTCAACGGCGGCACCCTCGCGATCAATTCCGTGTTCGACAAGGACGAGGGCGACATAGGCTACCTGAATGCGCCGCCTCCGCTGCCGCGGCACCTGCTCGCGTTCAGCGTAGCCCTGCTCGCCGGCGGTCAGCTGCTTGCCTTCGCGCTCCCGCCCGCGTTTCGGGTCGCGTACGCCATCTGTTTCGTGCTGTCGATTCTCTACTCGGTGCCGCCGTTCCGCTTCAAGGCGGTGGCGGGAGTCGACTGGGTGATCAACATGTGGGGCTTCGGAACACTCACGCCGTTTGCCGGGTGGGCTGCCACGGGCCGTCCCTTCGATGCGGGCCATGCCCTCGTCCTGCTCGGCTTCTGCCCGCTGTTCGCCGGGCTCTATCCGCTCACTCAGCTGTATCAGATGGAGGAAGATCGCCGCCGCGGTGACCGCACCCTCGCCTTGCTCCTCGGTCTCCGGGCGAGCCTCGGCGTCGCGATCGCCTGCACCGCGCTGGCGTTCGCGCTGTTCGGTTGGGCGGCCGTCGTGTTGGGGGTCCGGGCGTGGCTCCTCGTCGTGCCGCTCGTCGTGTGGGTCGCGGTGCTGGTGCCATGGTACCGGCGTCGCGAGGCGTTGTCCGCCCCCGCCCACCAGCGCGGGATGTATCGGGCGCTCGCCGCGTGGGCGGTGACCGATCTCGTGGTCTTGCTGGTGTTTGCCCGGTGAGAGCCCGAGCTTAGATTTCGGCGACGGACGCGCTCACCCCGATACCCGAGGAGATACGAGGCATGTCGGCCACCGCCGCACCGGTTGCTTCCGACCGCTCGGACTTCCGCACCGTTACTGTGGGTGGCGCCAAGTTGGGCGTCGCGGCGGCGGTAGCGGTCGTCGCGTTCCTTGCCGCGTCCCAACGCGTGCCGATCACCGGCGGCCTGCGGGGCGGGGTCGAGGCGCTGATCGTCCTGGCCGCGGGCGTGGCCGTGGCCTTCCTGCCCGCCCAATGGACCGCCGCGCGCAGCACCGAGGGCATCGCGGGCGCCGCCGCCCTTGGCCTCGTCGCCACCGTTGTATTCAGCGCCATCGATATCGTGCTGCTCCGGCCCTTCAAGGCGTATCCCTGGACGTGGGACGCGATCGGCGGCGGCAGCACGTGGTGGTACCTTCCCATTTGGTGGATGCTCGGGACCTTCCTGGCCTGGATGGGTGGGATCGTCACCGCCGCCGGCAGCGAAGCGACCCTCGCACGCCGTGCGCTCCCGGCTGTCGCGGCGACGATCGTGCTGGCGTTGATCGTGCGGCTCGCGGGCGTCACCCTGGCGCTCCCGGTCGCGACTGGCGGAGCCTTCACGCTCGTCCTCGCGGCGCTCGCCCTCGTCGCCTTGGCCCGTAAGGGCTAGCGCGCGGGAAGGGGCGACGTGCCCCGCTGGCTCGCTCACCTGCTCGTCGTCGTCGGATGGCTGCTGACGCCCGTCCTGGCGTGGTCGGCGTCGTACATTGGGCTGTGGGCCGGCGCCCTCGTTGCCACCGGGTTCACCCGTCCCGTGACCATGCTCGTCGTGGCGGGTGCCGTTGCGACGCTGTGTGGATTCACCGCGGTCTTCATCTGGGTCCGCTTCATGCGCCGGGTCCCCCACCTCTTGTCCCATCACATGGCACCACGTACGTCGGAGGAGCAGCGCGCCGTTGCCGCGGCTGACTAGGCCCTGGTGGCTCGCGCCGTTCCTCATCCTCCCGGCGACGCTCGGGGCGCAGGGAGGGGGCCGCGCGCTGGAGCTGCATCTCGGGCGCTGGTACAACGGCAATCGCGCCGACGTCTACGAGCTCCGCACGAGCGCGCACCTGGGCGGCCCGTTCACTCACGGATTCGGAGTCACCGCGCTCGTGAGCGACACCCTGGGCCGACGCCGGGCGTTCTATGGTCTGGGCTACGAGCTGCAAGCCGGAAGAGGCCGGGCCACGCTTGGGCCCTACGCGCTCGCGGGACTCGCCCTGGGCCTCTCCACCGACACCTCGACTCAGGAGGTCGCGGCTCAGTGGACGGTGGGAGGCGGACTCGAGTGGCGGCCGCTCTCCTGGCTAGCCGTAGGAGGCGAGCTGCGCTATCGGCTCGAAGATCGGGGGCCGAGAGGGTTCTGGAATCCACGCCCCGACGCGCGCGACGGTGTGAGCGCGACGCTCGGGGTGTCGTTTGGACTGGGGAGGAGTGCAGGGGGGAGAGGCGCGACGGGAAGCGGCGCCCCTCCGGACCTGCCGCCGCCGGAGCCGCCCGCGACGATCTCCGGCAACGCGGCGACTGTGGTGCAGACGGCACTCGAAGCCCTGGGAACGCCGTACATCTGGGGCGGTACGGCCGACAACGGGTTCGATTGCTCGGGGCTGATTCAATACGCCTACGGGCAGCACGGCATTCGGCTGCCCCGCATGAGTCGCGATCAGGCGCGTGCCGGGGGCGAGGTGACACCTCTCATCGACGCCCTCCGCCCGGGAGACATCCTGCTGTTCTCCGCGCGGCCTGGGGCCGGCGTGACCCACGTCGGCATGTACGTGGGCGAGCTCAAGTTCATCCACAGCTCGACCCGCGGAGTGAAGCTCTCGCGTCTGGACCCGCAGGATCCGGAGGGCGCGTACTGGCTGGAGCGCTGGGTGGGAGCGCGGAGAGTGATACCGTAGGGGGTGCTGCGTTGCGGGGTGAGGCGTTGCCGAAGAAGCGTTGCCGGATGAAGCGTTGCCGAGTGAGGGGCAGCGCCGTTGTCGGCAACGCCTTTCTCGGCCTCGCCGTTTTCGGCAACGCCGTTCTACTGTCTTGTGCGCCCGCCACACGCTACGAATCCCCGTCTACTCTCCGCGGCTACGAGATCCTCATCGCGCGCCGCGATTCCCTGGGTCAGGGCCTCGCGGAGGGGCTGCGGCGCCGAGGGTTCACCGTGCGCCAGCACCTCCGAGGCGGGAGCAGGCCGACGGCGTACCTGCTCGCGTTCACCTTCCGGGAAACCGAGCCGCCGGCGCTCACCTGGCTTCTGGTGCGCCTGGCCGACACTCGCACCGGGGCAATCGTGGCCGCCGTATCGGCGCCGCTCGATTCCCTGGGAGCCGCGACGCCGGACCAGGTCCGGGCGATCGTGGATTCACTCGCCACCGCGCCCCCTTGACATGCCACGGCCGTCGGGAGAGATTCCCCGCGGTTGATTTGGCACTCTCCAGGTGAGAGTGCTAACAACATTGTTCCACAGGCACTTAGAACCAGGTACCGAGGTGGAGGACTCTAGCACCATGGCAACCGCAACGGCTGCGAAGACGAAGTTCAAGATCTTCCCGCTTGCGGATCGGGTAGCCATTCGGCCGATGGAGGAGACCGAGACCATGAAGGGCGGTCTCTACATCCCCGACACGGCCAAGGAAAAGCCGATCCAGGGCGAGGTGATCGCAGTGGGTCCCGGACGCCGGGAGAAGGATGCACTGGTCCCGATGGAGCTGAAGGTCGGGGACCGCGTGGTCTACGGGAAGTACAGCGGTACTCAGGTGGAGCTCGAGGGTGAAGAGATCATCCTCATCAAGGAATCGGACGTCATCGCCAAGCTTGGCTGAGGCTTCTAGGAGGAAACAGACATGCCCGCAAAGCAGCTGGAGTTCAACGTAGAGGCCCGCGCCCGCTTGAAGCGGGGCGTGGACCAGTTGGCCGAGGCGGTGAAGGTCACCCTCGGCCCGAAGGGCCGGAACGTCGTCATTGACAAGAAATTCGGCAATCCGACGGTCACCAAAGACGGCGTGACCGTCGCCAAGGAGATCGAGCTCGAGGATCCGATCGAGAACATGGGCGCCCAGATGGTGAAGGAGGTGGCGACCAAGACGTCGGACCTCGCCGGCGACGGCACGACGACGGCGACGGTGCTCGCCCAGGCGATCTTCCGCGAGGGGCTCAAGTCGGTCACGGCCGGCTCGAACCCCATGTCGTTGAAGCGCGGGATTGACCGGGCGGTGGAGGTGGTGGTCGAGGAGCTGAAGAGGATCTCGGTGCCTACCGCCGGCCGGAAGGAAATCGCTCAGGTCGGCGCGATCTCCGCGAACAACGACAAGGAGATCGGCGACCTGATCGCCCAGGCGATGGAGAAGGTCGGCAAGGACGGCGTGATCACGGTCGAGGAGGCGAAGGGCCTCGAGACCACCCTCGAGACAGTCGAGGGAATGCAGTTCGATCGCGGCTATCTCTCGCCCTACTTCATCACCGATCCCGAGAAGATGGAGGCCGTCCTCGAGGATGCCTACATCCTGATCCACGACAAGAAGATCTCGTCGATGAAGGACCTGCTTCCCGTCTTGGAGAAGGTGGCACAGGCCGGTCGGCCGTTGCTCATCGTCGCGGAGGACGTGGAGGGTGAGGCGCTGGCAACCCTGGTGGTCAACAAGCTGCGCGGCACGCTGAAGGTGTGTGCCGTGAAGGCGCCGGGCTTCGGCGACCGCCGCAAAGAGATGCTGACCGACATCGCAGTGCTCACCGGCGCGCCGCAGGTGATTTCGGAAGAGATGGGCCTGAAGCTCGAGAACGCGACGCTCAACGATCTCGGCCAGGCGAAGCGGATCGTGATCGACAAGGACAACACGACGATCGTCGGTGGGAAGGGCAAGCACGTCGAGATCCAGGGCCGCATCGCCCAGATCAAGGCCGCGATC
>DASQAM010000449.1:0-1751 GCA_035635735.1 Gemmatimonadales bacterium
ACGGTGATCTCCCGACCGTCGCCGAGCTGGCGCGGCTCGCGCAGCAGGAAGCGCACCCGCACTTTCCCCCGCCACGGGTGGACGCCCTTGTCGCGCGCGAAGCCGGGATACAACTCGACCGTGAGCGGATGGCCGCGCAACGCCCGCGGTACCGCGAACGCTTGCCGCCCGAACGCGTACTCGAGCGGCCCCTGGGAGACCTGCTGCCCCGTGGAATCGAACTCGGTTACGCCGAAGTCGGTGAACTCGCGCCACAGCTCGCGTGGCACCTCCACCTCGACCACCGCCGTTGCGGCCCAATCGGGCACCGAGACCGTGATGCTCTCGGGCGGCGCGCCACGGCCCGCGATCTCCTGAGCGCGCTCCGCGCCGAGCAGCATCTGCGTGACCCGCCCGCTCACGCTTGCCGGGCCTGGGTTGGTCGCTTCGCGGTCCGCCAGGGTAAGTGGTGCGAGCTGGGCGCGGACGGTCGCGACGGCCCCGGAGCGGGGCGGCGCGACGACGTCCAGCTCGTACACCCCGGCGACGGCATCTTCCGCGCGGACCACGAACCGGGCGGTGCCGACCTGGGATCCACCGATCGGAACGATCGAATCGCGCGCTAACTCACGAAATGGCGCGCCGTTGGGCTCATACAGGATGGCTTTGGCGGTCTGTTGCCCGGAGTCGGCGAGCGTGACGGTGGCCACCAGGGTGGCGCCCGCCGGGGCCACGCGGAGAAAGTATCGGCGCACCTGGCCGGGGCCGACGGGGCGCCGTTCGTCAAACAACGGGTTGTCCGGGAGGTTGTACGGGACGGTCACCACATTGACCAGCCGGAACAACGGGCCGGCCAGGGCATCGCTCGGATTCCACGCGGTCACCGTTCCCACGTACACGCCCGGCGCTGCGAGCGCGGGGGCGGAGTAGGTCAGCGGGATCTCGGTCTCACGGGCTGCCGCCGCCACGAGCGCCGGGGCGGTGAGCCAGGGCGCGTCGCTCTTCAGAGAGAACTGCGCGACCCGGAGTCCGGTGACGTGTCGCGCCCGGAACGTTTCGACCGTGTCCCCCGGTCCAGCGAGGCCCTCGCGCCGGAAAGCCGCCGACCCGCCGCCGGTGGTCGCGCGGACGACGTAGGCGGAGCCCTGATGTCCGGCCAAGAGCCAACGGTAGGCCCGCTCGAGCTGCGGCACGCCGGCCCCCTGGTCGAGCACGCTCGCGCCGGGCAGGCCGGCGGCGCCGACCCGGAGAGCGGCACTCACTTCGGCGCCGTCCGGTGTACGCCCCTCCTGCGCCAGCGCCGACATGAGACACGCGGCGAGGCCTGCCGCGTAAGGTGCGGACATGCTCGTCCCGGCCTTGATCTCGTTTCCGGTGTCGAACGAGGGAACGGTCGAAAAGGCCCACCCCGGCGCGAGCAGGTCGGGCTTCCCGAACCGCCCGCCGCGGCCGCTGAACGAGCCGACGAAGTCGCCCGCCACCGGCGGCGCGCCATCCTGCTCGAGCGGGACATAGATTCCCGGCAGGGTCGCGCCCACGGAGACGGCGAGGTCGGCCGATCCGGGCAGACCCACCGTTGAGAGACCCGGTCCGTCGTTCCCGGCGCTGATCGTGAACACGACCTCCGGATGGGCGACGAGAAACGCATCGACGATCGAGTCGATGACGGCACGCTCGCCGGGCTCGTTGCCGATGCCCCAGCTCAGGTTCAGCACGAGCGGCAGGTGGCGCTGCTCCGCGTAGCGGGCGGCGTACTCCATCGCGTGCTGGAT
>DASQAM010000450.1:0-3370 GCA_035635735.1 Gemmatimonadales bacterium
CTCCACGGACAAGACACACCGCACGGCGGATCTCTGGACGGTGGGGCTCGACGGGTCGGGGCTGCGCGATCTCTCCCGCACCCTGGACCGCGATCCCGACAATCTGCGCTGGGCGCCGGACGGGAAGGGCGTCTACTTCACAGCCCCGGATCGCGGGTCGATCAACGTCCGGTACGCCGATCTTTCGGGCGGCGTGCGGGACGTCACGCAGGGGGCGCAGGTCGTTTCGCTCACCTCGCTGGCGCGCACGCTGGTAGGTGTCGGCGTGCGCAGCGATCCCGAGCACGGCCCCGATGTGGTACGGATCGATCTGCGCCGGGCGCAAGCTCCCACGCGCGTCACCGCCGTGAACGACGACGTGCTGGCGAACAAGCGCCTGGCGCGCGTCGAGGAGGTGTGGTACACCTCGAGCGGCGGGACGCGGGTGCAGGGCTGGCTCGTCAAGCCGCCGGCGTTCGATCCGGCACGGAAGTATCCTTTGATCCTCGAGATCCACGGCGGCCCGTTCTCGATGTACAACGTGGGGTTCAGCTACATGTTCCAGAACTTCGCGGCGAACGGTTACGTGGTGCTCTACACCAATCCGCGCGGTAGTACCGGGTACGGCGACGCATTCTCGAACGCCATCGACCACAATTATCCGGGACCCGACTACGACGATTTGATGGCTGGGGTGGATGCGGTGATCGGGCGCGGCTACGTGGACACGACGCGCATGTATGTCGGAGGATGCTCGGGTGGCGGCGTGCTCTCGAGCTGGGTGATCGGGCACACCAACCGCTTCGCGGCGGCCGCGGTGCGCTGCCCGGTCATCGACTGGATCAGCATGGCGGGCCAAACGGACATCCCGCTCTTCACGTACAGTTTCTTCCGTCAGGCGTTCTGGGACAAGCCGGACGAGTGGCTGGCGCACTCGTCCCTCATGCATGTTGGACGGGTGACCACGCCGACGCTCCTGATGACGGGCGATCTCGACCGGCGCACGCCGATTCCGCAGACGGAGGAGTACTACGCGGCGCTCAAGCTGCGCGGCGTACCGACGGTCATGCTGCGCTTCAACGGCGAGTACCACGGCACGGGCTCGAAACCGTCGAACTTCATGCGGACGCAGCTGTACATGATGAGCTGGTACCAAAAGTACCGGCGGCCGGCGAGCGAGCCGGCGACCGGGGCGGGGAACCGCTAGCGCGAGGCTCGGCGCAGCCGGCCGAGCCAGCCTTCTTCCCTCGTATGCTCGTCGCGCGTGTGCTGCACCCACGCGCCGAGAATGGCGGAGCGCTCCACGTAGCCCACCACGCGGCCCGGATCGTCGGGACTCGCCACGGGGAGTTCTTCCACCTCGTGCTCGAGCAGCTTCCGCATCGCCGTCTCGAGTAATTCGTCGGGGTAGACCACCACCGGCGCAACGGCCGTCGTGCGGGGCGCCACCGGCGGCTCCATCACATCCTCCACGCGCAGCACATGCAGCGGGTTGACGCCGTACTCGCGCGTCACGTGACGCCCGCGGCGGGCGAGCTTTTCCGTCAGGATCGAGCGACGCATCAGCAGCACGGTCACGCCCGCGGCGGCGATGCTGCCGATCAGCAGCCCGGGGAGCGCGGCGAAATCTCCCGTCAGCTCCAGCACGAAGATCACCGCCGTGAGGGGCACCTGCATCGTGCCGCCCATGAGCGCCGCCATCCCGACCATGGCCCACAGGCCGGGATCGGGGCGGTGCAGGGCAGATGCACCCAGCGCCCCCATCGTGCCGCCCATCACGAGGAGTGGAGCGAGCACCCCGCCCGACGTACCCGAGCCGAGCCCGATCGCCCAGATCAGCGCCTTCACGACCAGCAAGACGAGCAGGAAGGTCCCGACCAGCCGACCCGCCACGAGATCGTGGATCACGTCGTAACCGACGCCGAGGGCCCGCGGCGCGATCAGCCCGCCGAGCCCGACGACCACGCCCGCGATGGCGGGCCACCACATCCAATGGATGGGCAGGCGTGCGAATGTGTCCTCGACGGTGTACAGCAGGTTCGTGATGAGCGTCGCGGCGAGGCCCACGACCAGGCCGACGCCGAGGCACTCGGCGAGCGTCGTCGCGGCGAGCACGTGGTGCGGCGGGATAGCGAAGTCCGGCCCTGCACCGAGCAGCGGAACGCGCAGCGCGGCGGCCACCGCCGCCGCGCAGGCGACGGGGATGAAACTGCGAGGTTTCCACTCGAACAGCAGCAGCTCGACTGCGAGCAGGACGGCCGCCACGGGCGCGGCGAAGATCGCCGCCATCCCGGCCGCCGCGCCGGCGACGAGCAGCGTCTTGCGCTCCACCGGCGACAGATGGAACGCCTGAGCGAACACCGAGCCGAACGCTCCGCCGGTCGCAATGATCGGTCCCTCCGCCCCGAACGGACCGCCCGTGCCGATGGCGATCGCGGAGGACAGCGGCTTGAGCACCGCGACCCGGGCCTCGATGCGGCTGCGCCCGATGAGGATCGCTTCCATCGCTTCGGGAATGCCGTGGCCCCGGATCTTCTCCGATCCGTACCGTGCCAAGAGCCCCACAATCAGCCCGCCCACGACCGGGATGGGGAGCGACCAGAGCCCGGGCCCGCTCGCCGCGGGTGAGACGAGACTCGTGGCGAAGCGATGGAAGTAAGCCAGGTTCGTGAACAGGCCGATCAGCCGGACCAGCGCCAGCGCCACAAAGGCACTGATCACGCCGACCAGCGCCGCCATCACGCTGAGCGTGATGAGACGCGCGTCGGCGGTATAGTCGCCGAGCCGATCGTCGACTTGGGGATTTCGCGCCATGGACGGGATACCGGCAATGTAATCGTCCCGTTTCGAACCAGTACGTCTCACCTCGCAACCGTTGTCGCCCCTCTTCCGCGGGCGCGGGTCATGGCACGCTGGCCGCTGCGTTACCGCGACGATTTCCCCGCGGTCTTTAGGAATAAGCCGCTCCACCCCAATTGAGGAGACGCCCTATGCCGCTGCCGAGTCCTCGCCGCCCTAGATCGGCGATCGGGGCATGCACGACCCTTTTCCTGACGCTGTTCGCCACCGCCTGCGATCATTCGCCCAGCGGTCCCGGCTCCAACTCGATCCCGTTCTCCCGTACCGTCTCCCTGCCCGATGCCCAGAGTCTGCTGCAGACCGGACCCACCCGCGTCGAAGTGCGGGTGATTCCCGGTACGCTGGTCGCGCGCCGTGTCGAGCTCGAGGAATCGAAAGACATGACGCGCCTGGAGGAGGTCCGCAGTCGCGTCACCGCCGTCACATCCGGGACCGACACCGCGACCTTCACGCTCGAGGTCGGTGGCCTCCAGATCGCCGCAAACAAGGCCACGATGATTCGTCACGGTGAGCGTGGTGACGACGCGGCCCA
>DASQAM010000451.1:0-2534 GCA_035635735.1 Gemmatimonadales bacterium
CGCGAGCGCCGAGCTCTCGAGCTTTTTGACTTGTCGCGACTGGCGGCGCATGCGGGGCCGGTACAGGCGCGACAGCATGAACAGCGGCGGGGACACTCCGAGGGCCACGAGCGCGAGCTGCCAGTCGAGGCGCAGGGTCACTACGATCATCATGGCGAGCGTGATGGCGGCGGCGACGAACGGAATGATCCCCTCGACCATGATCTTGTCGATCACTGCCGCGTCCTGCTGAATGCGATACAGCGAGTCGGCGCTGCCCTTCGAGTCGTGATACGACAGCGAGAGGCGTTGGGCGTGCTGCACCAACTGCGTGCGGAGGCCGAGCACCAGCCGTTCACCGACGTAGGCCTGCATGAAACGGTTGGCGAGTGCCTGCAGCTGGGTGAGCGCCGCGACGCCGAGCAGCAGACCGATCGCCACCAGCAACGCCCCGGCGGATCCCAGCACCGCCGATGGCAGGACTGCACGCACGTACACGGGAAGCGGATGCGAGCCGAGCACCGAATCGAAGACGATCTTGAGCGGCACCGGGTCGAGCAGCGCGAGGGGGCTCGCGAGCAGCCCGATCCCGAACAGGCCCGCCAAGTGGAGCCAGTACGGCCTAGCCTGCCACAGCAGGCGCCGGTACAGGGCGAGCTCGCTCATAAGGCCTCACTGCGACGCAGCCGGCCCGTGACCTCTCGGACCGTCGCCGTCGCTGCGCTGCACTGCTCGACCGCGCGCGCCGCGAACAGGAGCGCGCCGAAACCGAGCACGGCGGCGGCAACCCAGGCTTGATCGCCGAGCGCGCCGCCCGTCAGCACGGCGAACACCAGCGTGAGTAGCGGGCCGGCGGCGGGCATGACCGGCCACCAGCGCACGCGGATGAGCTGCTTCCCACCGGCATGCTCCTCCACGCCCATCAGGAGGCGGGCAGCGCCGAAGGAGCCGCCGCGGACTTCCAGGTCCCATCGAGCATCCCGCCCTCCACGCAGCACGCACACGCCGTCCGCCCGCAGGTCCGTTTCCATGGCCTGCAGCCGTTGGTCCTGCTCCCGCCAATGCTCACTCCACACGGCGGCGGTGACGGGCCAGAGCGGCCCCGGCCGTCGCGGGCACCGCCGCCGCCACGGCGTGAGGCCTTCTTGAATGCGCCCGCGCAGCCGCGCGACGGGCTGAATCAGGTGCAGCACCGCGGTCAAGGCGTGGCGCGCCAGCCGCGCCATCCTCCCGGGAGCGTCGAATCGTGTGCGGGCGCCCCCGAGACACGCCTGGGCGACCGACGGCAGGATCGCGGCGAGACAGAGCGGGAATGCCAGGCGTAGCGGGTTCCAGGCGACGCTCAACGTCGCGATCGCCGCGAGCGTCGCGGTCATCAGATGCCACTCCGGCATCTGCGGCAGGGAGGCCAGCACGGTCGGCGCCGGCTCGTACAGCGACTGGAACGGCGCCGCACCCCAGACGCCGTGATACACGCGGGCGCGCCGCCAGCCGAGGACGTACGGCAATCCGCTGCCGTACATGCGGCCGCTCCAGCGTACGTGACCCACGTCGTTGTACTTCTCGGGCCACTTGCGCTCCAGCATTGCCTCGGCGCGGCCGTACCCGATCTGTTGTCGCCAGTACGTACGCACCGAATTGCGACGGTGGTGCCACACCATGGCGGCCGGGTGGAAGCCCAGCGTCCAGCCGCGATCCTGCAGTCTCCAGCACACGTCGACGTCGTCGCCGGCCGTTCGGAACCGCGGATCGAACCCACCGACCGCCTCGAGGTAGGCCGTCCGGAACGCCATGTTGCATCCGGGGATGTGCTCGGCCTCGCGGTCGGTGACGAGGACGTGCACGGGCCCACCGGGTGCGCGGGCGACGCACTCCGCGATCGGCCCGTCGCCGGCGGGGGCGATGTTCGGCCCGCCCACGCCGACGTGAGACGTGCTCAGGAACGTGGCCGCGAGGTAGGTAAGCCAGTGCGGATCGGGATAGGCGTCGTCGTCCAAGTAGGCGACGATCTCACCGGTGGCCGCGGCGAGCCCGGTGTTTCGCGCGCTCGACAGACCGCGGTTCGGCGTCCGGATCAGGCGAACGTCGTATTGACTCGCGATCGCGGCGGTGTCATCGGTGGAGCCGTCGTCCACGACGATGACTTCGTAATCGGGGTACTCGAGCCGGCGCAGTCCTTCGCACGCGTCGCGGATCGTCCGGCCTCCGTTGCACGAGCACACCACCACCGAGATACGCGGCCACGGGAGGCTCGGCGCGAACGGCGCTTCGGCGAACGCTTCCCGCACGGTCTCGAGCGCGGGCTTGGGCGAGCGATCGGCGCGGGTCAGACCGAACGCCCAGTCCTCGACGTCATGGCCGTGGCGGTACCACTCGTCGGTCCACGCGAACACGAACACGCCCCCGCACCCCGCGGCGAACGCCGTTCGTACCTGCCAGTCGAGCGAGCGCGCCTGGCCACCCTCGCCGTTACGCAAGGCGTCGAGGCCCAGCTCGCTCATGAAGACCGGCCGGTCCCCGGCGATGTTCTGCAGGCGCGCCAGGTACGCCTCGAA
>DASQAM010000452.1:0-5059 GCA_035635735.1 Gemmatimonadales bacterium
GCCGGCTTCGGCCGGGGCGCCGACATCGGCTCATCCCGCATCGGCGCGGGCGCCGGCGGCATTGAGGGTGCCGGCGGGTACATCGGCTCCATCATCCCCGAGCCAGTCCAGCTGCTCTCCGAAAAATCGGTTGACGCGAGCATCGGATGATCTCTCCTCCGCTGGGTGTCGGTGGGCGTGGCCTATAGCTTACCCCAGGAATGCTCGCACGCAAGTGGATGCGGACGAGACCGCCACGGCGCGCGTGGTCTCGTGTGTTTCGTGACAAGTTAGCTTGACAACGGCACTTACGCGCGCTTACCTTCGCGCCGCTATGACGGCTCGGCGCAGCCTCCTCCTCACGCTCCTCACCTACCCCGGCGCGTTGTCGGCGCAAAATATCGCTGAGGTCCAGGTGGCCCCCCCTTCGGTCACGATCCGAATCGGGGAGCGGAGCGGGCTGCTCGCTACGGCGTTCGACCGCGTGGGGAATGTGATCCCCACGGTGCGCATCATTTGGTCGTCGAACAACGTCGCCGTGGCGCGGGTGGACAACAATGGGACCGTGACGGGTGTGGGTGGAGGGGTGGCGATCGTCGAGGCGCGGGCGGGCACGCGGAAAGGCCAGGCCGCGGTCCAGGTTGTGGGCGCGGCCGCCGCCCCTCCGCAGACGCCCCCCGGCGGTAGCCCGCCGGCAGGAGGCCAGGCTCAACCGCCCGCTACTCCCGGCGTCGACCCCTTCGCCGGTCAGGTGGTGGGCTCCGGACCGACCGCGGTGCTCCGGATAGAGCCGCCCACCGTGTATCTGCTGCCGTCCGAGAATACGCGTGTATCGCCACGGGCGCTCAGGGAAGACGGCTCTCCCGCCGCTCCCGTGACTGTGACGTGGAAGTCACTGCGCCCGGACATTGCGAGCGTGGACCAGAACGGCGTGGTCGTCGCGCTCGCCCCCGGCCAGGGAACGGTGCAGGTCACGGGCTCGAGCGGCCTCACCGCGACGGCGCCGGTCGTCGTGCAGCAGAGCGATATCGCGATCCAGGAGCCGATTCCCCTCGTCTTGTCGCCGGGAGACGTCGACACCCTCCACGCGGTGGTGCCGGCCCAGGGCGGCCGCCTGGTCAGCCCGCTCGCGCTACAGTGGTCCGCCGCGGACCCGGGCGTCGCGCGGGTGAGCCTCACGGGCGTCGCCACAGCGGTCGCTCCCGGCCGAACAACGCTCAGCGTGGTCGGGTTGCTGCAGACGAAGACCGTCGACATCCTGGTGCACAAGACCGTCGAGGCCCTCACCGTCTTCCCGACTTCGAAGACAGAACTCCCGCTTCCGATACAGGGTACGGTGAAGTTCCAGGTTCAGGCACTCGCGACCGATAAGAGCGCGGTGCCCGAAGCGCCGTTCCGCTGGACCGTGGGGGACACGTCGCTCGCGAGCTTCGATCCGGCGTCGGGGACGCTGATGGGGAAGCGCGCCGGAAAGACGACGCTGGTCGTCAAGGGCCCGGGCCCGGGGCTGGTGGTCACGTGGCAGATCCGAGTCATCGCGGCGGGCTTGAAGCTCTCCGCCGCGCGGCTCGGCCTGCCGCTCAACCGGCGGTATCCGCTGAAGGCCAACTTCGCCGACGAGGCGGGCGTCACCATCGGCCCGGCGACCGGGGTTACCTGGACTTCCGACAACCCGCAGGTGGTGGCCGTCGCTGAGGACGGCACGGTGTCGACGGCGTCGTACGGGCACGCGCGCATCACAGCCACGGCGCCGGGCGGGAGGCGTGGCGCCGCTGAAGTATTCGTTCAGGGTGAGATCGTGGTCGCGAGCTCGCGCACCGGCCGCTTCCAGCTCTATGCAGCGGAGCGTGCCAACCTGGCGCAGCTCCGCAAGATCATGGACGACACTGCGGTCGCGACCGAGCCGGCGTTCTCCCCGGACGGATCCCGGATCGCGTTCACCTCTACCCGCGACGGGCAACCCGAGATCTACATCATGGACGCGGATGGCACGAGCGCGGGGCGGCTCACCAACTCACCGGGGGCGGACGGCGACGCGTCGTTCACGGCCGACGGTCAGTCGGTGGTATTTCACTCTCAGCGCACCGGTCACCGCCAGATTTTCCTGCAGCCGATCATCAGCTCAGACGCAGTGCAGCTGACCCAGGAGCCCGCCGACAACTCCCAGCCGACCGTTTCGCCGGACGGGGAGACCATCGCCTTCGTGTCGAACCGCGAAGGCAACAACCATGTCTGGTTGATGTCGAAAGACGGCTCGAACCCGCGTCCCCTCACCCGGGGTCAGCAGAGCAAGGAGACCGCGCCCCACTTCTTGCGTGACGGCTCGCTCGCCTATCTGCTGGAGCAGAAGGAGAGCGGCCGCACCGTCACGCAGGTCGTGAAGGTCGACCTCCCCACCGGCAAGGTGACTCCCCTCTCGGGCGTGGACCTCGTGGTCGCGGACTTCACGGTCTCGCCCGCAGGCGACCTCTTAGGGCTCGTCGTCGGCGTCCAGAAGAACGTATTCAGGGTTTACATCCAGCCGGTCGGTGCGGCCGGGAGCGGCGCGCCCGTGCCGATCCCGACGACCGGCGCCGAGCAGATGGTGTCCCCCGCCTTCATGCCGTAGCGGGCCGCGCCCACGCCATGCGCGCCTGGGTGATCCGCGGCACCGGCGGCCTCGATCAACTCCAACTCGCCGACGTCCCTGACCCCGCGGGGCCCCTCGAGGCGCGGCAGGTACGGGTCGCGCTGCGCGCGGCGGCGCTCAACCACCTCGATCTCTTCGTCGTGCGCGGGTTGCCACACGAATACCACTACCCACACATCCTCGGTGCCGACGGAGCCGGCGTCGTGGAGGCGGTGGGTGCTCAGGTTCGCTCGGTCCGGCCCCACGACCGGGTGATGATCAACCCCGGGATTCCCGACTACAGCTGCGCTTATTGCCGTGCGGGCGAGCATTCGCTGTGTCTCAACTACGCCATTCTGGGCGAGCACCTGCCCGGTACTCTCGCCCAGGCGATCGTGGTGCCGGAGACGAACGTCGCCGTCATTCCCACGTTGCCGACGCCGCTCACGTGGGCCGAGGCGGCGGCGTTCTCGTTGGTGACCCTCACCGCCTGGCGGATGATCGTCACGCGGGCGCAGGTTCGGCCGGGCGAGACGGTGCTCGTCTGGGGCATCGGGGGCGGGGTATCCCTCGCCGCCCTAAAGATTGCGAAGCTCAACGGGGCGAGAGTGATCGTCACGAGCTCCAGCGACGCCAAATTGCGTGAGGCGCAGAAGCTCGGTGCGGACGTGACGCTCAATCATACGACCCAGAAGATTTCCCAGGAGGTTCGCGCCCTGACCGACAAGCGCGGCGCCGACGTCGTGATCGACCACGTGGGCGAGGCGACCTGGGACGAATCCCTCCGCTCGCTCGGGCGCGGAGGGCGGTTCGTGAGCTGCGGTGGCACGACGGGGCCCAAAGTCGCGTTCGACATCCGCCGGCTGTTCTGGTATCAGTGGAAGCTCATGGGGTCGACAATGGGAAACGACGCCGAGTATCGCGAGATCGTGCGCGTGCTCGGCGCGGGCGAGTTGCGACCGACCGTCGATCGGGTATTCCCGTTCGCTGAGGCGGGCGCGGCGTTCGAGCGGCTGGAGCAGGGCGAACAGTTCGGGAAGATTGCGATTGCGATCTCCCCAGCCTGAAGACTGGGCTCGGCGAACCACCATCCTGAAGGACACTCCCGCTCGACAGCGCCGCTTCGCTCCGTGTGCTTCAGCAGAGTGTCGGCCGAGCCCAGGCCTCAGTTTGGGAACTACGCTAGTTGGAATACATCAACCGATCGTCAAACGTGGGCGAGGCAACGCGCGAGGGAATAACCTTCTTGGGGCACGCAGGCGGCGGCCGGAACACGCTCCCAGTCTATCACCTGTAAGTGCTGCCCCCACCCCCATTTAGCAAGCGTTTTCGCGTTGCCTTTCAGGACCTAAGTGATTATTTTTTAGCAACTTAGGCAGTCTCGCCGAGCTTGCTGCCACCCGACATTTAACACCTGACACCTGGTTTCATGACCGCACCGAACGCCCGCGAACGCATCGTCCCGCGCCTGATCGAAGACGAGCTCAAGGAGTCGTTCCTCGACTATTCGATGAGCGTCATCGTGCAGCGCGCGCTGCCCGACGTCCGAGACGGACTCAAGCCTGTGCATCGCCGCATCCTGTACGCCATGAACGAGTTGGGGCTCGTGCCCGGGCGCCCCTACAAGAAGAGCGCCACCGTGGTCGGCGACGTGCTCGGCAAGTATCACCCGCACGGCGACGTGGCGTTGTACGACTCGCTGGTGCGCATGGTGCAGTCCTTCTCGCTGCGCTACCCGCTGGTGGACGGTCAGGGAAACTTCGGCTCGGTGGACGGCGATCCCCCGGCCGCCTACCGCTACACGGAAGCGCGCCTGACACGCATCGCGATGACGATGCTCGACGATATCGACAAGAACACGGTCGATTTCGTCCCCAACTTCGACGACCGCCTGCAGGAGCCCACCGTGCTCCCGGCGCGGCTCCCCAACCTCATCGTCAACGGCACGTCCGGAATCGCGGTCGGCATGGCGACCAACATCCCGCCGCACAACCTGGGCGAGGCGGTCGAGGCCATCAATCATCTGGTCGACCACCCGGACGCATCGATCAAGGATCTGCGGAAGTTCATCAAGGGCCCGGACTTCCCGACCGGCGCGATCATCTACGGCCGTGAGGGCATCAAGGAGTGCTACGAGAAGGGCCGCGGCCGGATCGCGATCCGCGCGCGGGCCACCGTCGAGGAGCGGGAGTCCACCGGCAAGCAGCAGATCGTCGTCACCGAGTTCCCCTACCAGGTCTCTCCCGATCGGGTGATCGAACAGATCCGCGACCTGGTGGTGGCGAAGAAGCTGGAGGGGGTCAGCGATCTCCGGAACGAGTCCGACAAGGAAGGCATCCGGGTCGTGATCGAGCTGAAGCGGGACGCCGTCCCGATGGTGGTGCTGAACGGGCTCTACGCGCACACGCAGATGCAGACCACCTTCGGCGCGATCATGCTCGCCCTGGTCGACGGCGCGCCGAAGGAGATGAA
>DASQAM010000453.1:0-3945 GCA_035635735.1 Gemmatimonadales bacterium
AACGAACCAAATGACCGCGACCAGCACAAAGAGGGCGTCTGCGATCCAGACTTTAAGAAAGGCGAGCAGGATCGCCGAGGCATAGAGCAGCGCCGACAACTTGCCCTTCAGGTCCCGCCCGACGGCACGCGCGAGCAGCGACTCCGGTCCGTTGCGCTTCACCAGCGCATCCTGCAGCAGCAACCACGCGACACCGGCCATCAGGAACACGCCCCCGTAAATCGCCGTCGGAATCGCGGCCCTGGGATACTCTCCGACCCAGCCGGTGGTGAACGGCACGAGCGAGAGCCAGAAGAGCAGGTGCAGGTTGGCCCAGAGGACGCGGCCGTCGATGTGCTGGGCAGCGTGTAGCATGTGGTGGTGGTTGTTCCAGTAGATGCCGACATACACGAAGCTCAAGACGTAGGTGAGCAGGGCCGGAGCAACCGGCGCGAGCGCGGCGAGGTCCGTGCCGTGCGGCGCCTTCAACTCCAAAACCATGATCGTGATGATGACAGCGATCACGCCGTCGCTGAACGCTTCGAGCCGGCCTTTGCCCATGACGAGAAGCTAACCCACCCGTCGCACGCCCACGACCGGTCACCGCACCGTTGTCGCGGTTGGTCGACGCGTACCTATCGCCGCCTGACATCGGCGGACATCTTTGGATCCCATGATGCCGTCGTCCCCGCATCGCATCCGCTGGGGCCTGATCTTCGCCGTATGGCCCGCTTACGACTTGCTCGGCGCGGCTCAGGAGTAACGTCCCCAACGCCATGCTCGGGCTGCTTCTGGCTCTCACATGCAACGCCAACCCACTCGCGCAGTTCGACCTCCGCGAGGAGCGCGCAGCCTTGCTTGCGGCGGACAGCGCGTTCGCCGTCCAGGCCTCGCACGGGCTGCTCCCTGCTTTCCG
The DNA here is from genome assembly GCA_035635735.1 of Gemmatimonadales bacterium. GTDB lineage: Bacteria > Gemmatimonadota > Gemmatimonadetes > Gemmatimonadales > GWC2-71-9 > AG41. The sequence continues at coordinate 896 of DASQAM010000453.1, forward strand.
CGAGGTGCTCGACGAAGAAGTGGTCTTCCTGGACCCAGGGGCGCGATTGCTCTTCGGCAAGGCCGCCACGCTCGCCGTGCTCGCCGCGGACGGCGTCTCGGCGAGCGCGACCCAGGAGTGGCGGGCCGTGCGTGTCGACGTCTCGGCAGACGGCGGCGCCGGACACACCTACGGATTCGGCAGCGTGACGGGACCGCTCGGGCCGGGAGGGGCGACCCATACGCAGCCCGCGAAGTACATCGCCTACTGGCGGAAAAATCCGACTGGCGCTTGGAAGGTAGCAGCCTATGTGCGCGTGTTTCAGCGCGTCACGGCGCCGGCCGACCCACCGCCGGGCTTCGCGGCGCCACGTGCACAGCGTCAGCGCCGCCTCCCGAACCAGGATCGCGACAGTGCGCGGTGTGCGGTGATGGACGCCGACCGAGCCTTCGCGGCCCGTGCGGTGAGTGACGGCGTCCCCACCGCGTTCGGTGCCTACGCGGCGACCGACGGGGCGATCCTCTCGGGGCAGCCGGGGATCATCTATGGACCCGCTGCGATTCGCAGCCTCTTCGAGGCCAACTTCCCGGCGACGGGCCGGATTCTCTGGCGGCCGGTGGCGGGAGACGTCGCGGCCAGCGGCGACCTGGGCTTCACCGTCGGCGAGGCGGAGATCCACACCGTGGCGCCTGACGGAGCGCCGCGGACGAGCTATACCAAGTATCTCACCGTCTGGAGGCGCACGGATGCCGGCGAATGGCGTTACGTCATCGACGGCGGAACGACCGACCCCAACCGTAAGAAGAAATGCAGTTGATCGCGGTCGAGGTGTGAAGCCCGGCGAGCAGTCAGCGCCGGGTTTGGCGTTTGGGGTGCATTGTGTAACGAGCTTTAGCCTGCCGGGCACATTCGGACGCGTTGCCGTGTTTTTGGCAATGCAGACCGTGCCGTTGTCGATGATGCAGGTGAAGGGAGATTCGTATGGTAATGTCACTGCTGCTACTCTACTCCATGGGCGCGTCAGCGGCGCCCGCAACCACTCGCAGCGTTGCCCCCGATCCTCCGGTGCGGGTGTGGTTCAACTCCGATGGCAACTATCAGTACGGCGATCGGGCGAAGGTCTACGCCAAAGCCGCCGAGGACGGCAATCTGGTGGTGCTGCGCGCCGACGCGGGCGGGCAGGTACGCGTGCTGTTTCCGATCGATCCCGACGGAGATCAGCAGGTCCGTGGCGGCAAGAAGTACGAGCTGAAGGGACGCGGCGGCCGAGAGGCCTTCGTGGTGGACGACACGAGCGGCCACGGAACCGTGCTTGCCGCTCTCGCTAAGACGCCCTTCCAGTTCGCCCAGTTCGAAAAGAACGGGCACTGGGACTTTAGCGCGCTCGGCGGGGAAGCCGTACGGGCCGATCCAGAAGCCGGCCTGACGGAGCTCGTCGAGCGGATGCAGGGCACCGGGGGTCACTTCGATTACGACGTCGCGACCTACACCGCGTCACCGGCGCCGCGTTACGTCGGGTTGGTGCGTCCGTACGCATGGGGCGGTTGGTGGGACCCCTGGTACCATGACTACTGGTACGGGCCGAGGCTGGGAGTCGGCTTGCGGTTCGGCGCGCCGTTCTTCGGTCCACGGGGCTGGCACCACTAATCGCGTAGCGAGCACAGAAGACAGGGGAGAGGGGCCGATCGCCCTCTCCTCTTTTATGTTCGTGCCGAGGTGCGGGGAGCGTGGTGGTTGACCGTCGGGCGGCGAAGGACTATCAAAGGGCATGACAAGTGTCACGGTCGCGATTCAGGGCGAAGCCGGCTCGTTCAGCCATGCCGCGGCGCTCCAGGCGCTCGGGCCAGACATCCGGCTCGTCCCGTGTCCGACCTTCGAGGAGCTGTTCCGGGCCGTCGAGGCGGGCGACGCGGCACGGGGAGCGGTCCCCATCGAGAACTCCCTCGCGGGGTCCGTGCACGAGAACTACGATCTCCTGGGCGCGCACACGCTCCACGTCGTGGCCGAAACACAGGTGCGCGTGCGTCACTGTCTCATCGCCCGGCCCGGCACCGAGCGGGCCGCCATTCGGCGGGTGGCGTCGCATCCGGTCGCCCTGGCGCAGTGCCGCAGGTTCTTCGCTACACATCCTGATGTCGCTCCGGTCCCGGCCTACGACACCGCGGGCAGCGTCCGCGACCTCATGGTGGGTCGAGTCGCGGCCGACGCCGCGATCGCGTCGTCCCTCGCCGCCGAGCTGTATGGGGCAGTGGTCCTCGAGCAAGACCTCGAAGACCACGCAGAGAACTACACGCGATTCCTGATGGTGGCACGCGATCCCGCACCACCCGAGCTCGCCCGCAAGACGTCGCTTGTCTTCACGCTCCCCAACGCCCCCGGCTCGCTGCACCGGGCGCTCGGCGTGTTCGCCGCGCGCGGGCTGGACCTGACGAAGATCGAATCGCGACCGCTGGTGGGGCGACCCTGGGAATACGCGTTCTATCTGGACGTGGTGGGCGATCCGCGAGCTGGCGTGGCGGAAGCGCTGGCCGAGCTGCGGGGACTCGCGCGCGAACTGCGAATCCTCGGTGCCTATCCCGGGAGCGACATCCCCGTCGCCAAGAGTTAGTTTCCGCCATGGCCCGCGAGCTTCGCAGCCGCACGATCACCGACGGAGTCCAGCGCTCCCCCAACCGCGCCATGCTTCGCGCGGTGGGCTTCGGCGACCGGGACTTCGGCAAGCCGATCGTCGGCGTCGCCAACGCCTACTCGACCATCACCCCGTGCAACCTCGGGCTCGACCTGCTCGCCAAGCGGGCGGAGGCTGCCCTCCGAGCCGCAGGGGTCATGCCGCAGACGTTCGGCACGATTACGGTGAGCGACGGCATCTCGATGGGTACCGAAGGGATGAAGTACTCCCTCGTCTCCCGCGAGGTCATCGCCGACTCGATCGAGACCGCGTGCAATGCGCAGAGCATGGACGGCCTGCTCGTGGTCGGCGGGTGCGACAAGAACATGCCGGGCGCCATGATCGCGATCGCCCGCATGGACATCCCGGCCGTGTTCGTGTACGGCGGGACGATCAAGCCGGG
>DASQAM010000454.1:0-2969 GCA_035635735.1 Gemmatimonadales bacterium
TCCGGGGCTCCGCGCCCGCTACGCCGCCGTGCTCGGCATCTGCGGGATGTGCCTGGTGCCCTTCATCCACTTGAGCGTCTTTCTGTTCCGCACGCTGCATCCCCAGCCCATCATCCTGAAGCCGAGCGCGCCGTCGCTACCGAACAGTATGCTGGCGACCTGGCTCTTTTCTCTGGTGGCGTTCACGCTGTTGTATGTGGGATTCGTGACGCAGCGCTACGCATTATCGCTCGCGCGCGCTGCGCAGCAGGGCAGGAGCTCGGAGGCCGGCCATGCCTGACGTACCTCAGAACGCCGGCTACATGATGGCGGCCTACATCGTGACGGCGATCATCCTGATCGCTTACGCGGTGTCGCTGTACCGCCGCACCAGCAAGCCTTAGCCGCCTCGCTTTTCCGGGAACAACTCGGCGCGCGCCGCGGACAGCCGCGCCATCCCGTCGGGCACCTGCGTGGCCCAGAGATGCAGGGCTTCATCGGCGGCCCGCACGTCGCCCGCCTGGAACAGCGCTTGGGCGTTGAGCCACAGCGCCTCGGCACCACCGCCGGCCGCGTAAGCGCGGGCAAACCGCGCCGCGGCATCGGCATGGCGACCGGCGCGGCGATACACATCGCCGGCCGCGAGCGCGGCATCGGGGCGCTCTTCGAGGGTGAGCACCTGCTCGTACGCCACGAGCGCATCCTGCTGGCGGAACACCATCTGCCAGGCCTCGCCCAGCAGCATCCAGGCGTCGGGATTCGCGGGGAAGCGCTGCGCTGCTTCCTGCGCCGCGGCTACCGCGCCCCACCGGTCCTCGATGGCGCGCCGCAGCCGCACCAGCGCGGGGTGGGATTCCGCGAACGTCGGCGCGACCGCGCAGCCGAGCCGCAGCCACAGCTCGGCGCGTTTAGGTGCGTCGCGTTGACTGGCGGCCGCCCGTCGCACGGCGAAGCGCGCGAGTGCGGAGCGCAGGGAGCGGAGCATTGTAGATTGCACCAATCTATGTCACACACGCCGCGCCCGCCGGGTCCCGCGCGCGTCCACCCGCTCGCCGGCCGACGCATCGCGGTCACCCGCGCGCGCGAGCAGGCGGGCGACCTCGTGCGGGAGCTGGAGGCGCTCGGCGCGGAGGTCGTCGCCGCACCGACGATCCGCATCGCGCGGCTCACCGATCTCGCGGCGCTCCGCGCCGCGCTCACGCGGGTCCCGCCCTACGACTGGATCGTCTTCACCAGTCAGAACGCCGTGCAGGTTGTGTGTGACCGGCTGCCGGAGTGGCGTCTCGCGCCGCGCGACGTCGCTCGCGCTCTGGTCGCGGCGATCGGCCCCGCGACCGCGGAGTCACTCGTGCGCCGGGGGGTCGTCCCCGATCTCGTCCCCGACCGGTTTGTGGCCGAGGCGGTCGTATCAGCGCTGGCCGCGCAGGGCGAGGTGCGTGGCAAGACGGTCCTGTTGCCGAGCGCGCGCGAGGCCCGTGACGCCTTGCCCGACGGGCTGCGCGCCCTGGGCGCCCTCGTCGACGTGATCCCGATCTACGAGACCGTCCGCGAGACGGGAGACGGCGGCGGCCTTGGAGCGGAGATCCTTGCCGGCACGATCGACGCCGTCACGTTCACTTCCTCGTCCACCGTCCAAGGCTTCGTGGAGCTCGTGGGCAGGCCGGTTGCGGCGTCCGGCCGGTTCGCCGCGGCGGTGATCGGCCCCATCACGGCGGGGACGGCTCGGGACCTCGGGATCGCCGTCGCCATCGAGGCGCGGGATCACACGGTGCCCGGACTGGTGAGCGCCATCGTGCGGCACTTCGAGCGGGAAACGGGAAGCGGAAAGCGGGATTCGTGACCGGCCCGCTCAAGCTCGGGACCCGCGGGAGCAGGCTCGCCTTGTGGCAGGCCGAGTGGGTGAAGGCCGCGCTCGCGCGGGCCGGCGTGGCTGCCGAGCTTGTGATCATCAAGACGCGCGGCGACGCGGAAGTCGATCGCCCGCTGCACGAGCTCGAGGGGAAGGGCTTCTTTACCAAAGAGATCGAGGAGGCGCTGCGCGACGGTCGCATCGACGTGGCGGTGCACTCGCTCAAAGATCTGCCGACCACCCTGCCGACCGGATTGATGCTGGCGGCAGTGCCGCAGCGGGCCGATCCCGCCGAGGCGCTGGTCACGCGCGAGGCCGGGATCACGTCGATCGCCGGCCTGGCCGCGGGCACCAAGGTCGGGACGTCCAGCCTGCGCCGCGTGGCGCAGATCCGATACCTCCGCGCCGACTTGGATATCGTGCCGCTGCGCGGCAACGTGCCGACGCGGGTGCGGAAGGTAAAGGAAGGGCGTGATGGCCTCGACGCGGCGCTGCTTGCTGGGGCGGGGCTCGAACGGCTCGAGCTCGCGGGGCACATCGCCGCGCGGCTCGATCCGTTGGACGTCATGCCGGCGCCAGGTCAGGGCGCGCTCGGCCTCGAGGTCCGCGCGGACGACCGCGAGGCCCGCGGCGCGCTCGCGCCGCTCGAGGATGCGGCGAGCGCGTGCCAGGTCGCGGCGGAGCGGGGCCTCCTCGCCGCGCTGGAGGGCGGATGTCAGGCGCCGGTGGCGGCGTGGGTCGGGATGCGGGATGCGGGAAGCGGGATGCGCCTGTTCGGGCGCGTGACGGCCCAGGATGGATCGGTGCAGATTACGGCGTCGGCCGAGATCGACGAGCGGGAGCCTGGCGCTGCAGGGGCGCGCGTGGCGGACTTGCTCCGGGCCCAGGGTGCGTCGAGATTGCTCGGTCGATGAGCCAATTCCCGATCCGCCGCCTGCGCCGCCTGCGCCGCACCGCGGCATTGCGTCGCCTGGTACAGGAGACCCACCTCGTTCCCTCGCAGCTCGTCTGGCCCCTGTTCGCGTGTCACGGGGAGGGCGTCCGGCGGGAAGTCGCCGCGTTGCCCGGTGTCTTTCAGACGTCGGTGGACGAGCTGGTGCGGGACGCGGAGCGGGCGCGGCGCCTCGGGCTCGGCGGCATC
>DASQAM010000455.1:0-1564 GCA_035635735.1 Gemmatimonadales bacterium
GGTGCTGGCGAAGTTCCTTCTGAGCCCGCTCGACATCGAGCGGATGAATCCCTCGATGTGGCGCGGCAGCGTGCATCACAGCGTCCGCGAGCTGGGTGTCTTCGTGCCCTACCGCATGCCGATCGCGGGGCTGTATCAAACAGGCGGCTCGACGGCGCCGGGCGGCTCAGTCACCGGTCAGCCGGGACGCAACGCCGCGATCGCCATTCTGCAGGATGACGGAAAGTCGCTGGAGCAGGTCCTCGGCAAACCGCTGCGGGGCCCGTAGGGGACGACCCGTCTCATTGCGATGCCGTCGCGGGCGCAGGACCTCGAGCACCAGATCGCTGCACTGGCCCGTAGCCCGCTCGACGATCTCCCAGACGGCCTCCACAGGAGTGAGCTCATCATCGCTTGGTCGTGTCCGCGGGCGCGGGTTCGGTTGGCGCCTCCGTTCCCGGCGGCGGCAGCTGTGCGGCGAACTGCCTCAGCTCCGGAGTGGATCCAGTCCAGCCCCCCAGGGCCTGGACGTAGTGCGCGACCTGCCACACCTGGTCAGGCGACAGCGCGTCGCCGGCCTCCGGCATCGGCGTCCCATTGATCCCGCCCGTTATCCGCACATAGATGTCGCGTGCCGTGCGTGCCCACTTGCCCCGCCCCAGCGTAAGGTTGGCCGGCGTGATCGCGGCCCCCCAATCGTCCGCCATCCCCTTCAGGGCCGAAGGTCCGTTGCCCGTGCCGTCACCGTGGCACTTGGTGCAGTTCGCCTCGAATAGCTCCCGGCCTCGCGTCACTGACTCCCGCGTGGGCGCCGGCTCGGCGGCGATCGCGATCGGCTTCCCGGGCCCCTCGGTGCGCCACCGCGGCGACCGCGTTTGCAAGTATGCGATCACGTCCCGCCGCTCGCGCGTGCTCAATGCGGCGAAGGGCGGCATGCGGGTGCCGTACAGGCCGTTCTGGATCACCCGGTCGAGGTCGGCCGGCGTGGGCAGGAAGCCGTAGGGCGTCGAGCTGAACTTGTAGACGCCTCCGCGGAAGTCACGCGGCCTCGGTTGCGACCACCGCGCCACTTCCCCCGCACCGTCGGCGCGGTCACCGTGGCACTGCACGCAGTAGCGCTCGTAGACCTGGCGACCGCGCCCCGGGTCGCCTCCCCCGCCCGCTTGTGCCCGCAGTGGCGTAGCACCGAGCGCCAGTGCGCCGACTATGAGCGCAGAGACCACCGCCGCCGTCGACATGCGCTCCCCCTTCAGAAGTCGAGGTGAGTCCCGAGCCACAGGGTGTGGTTCGTCACATTTCCGCCCCCCGGCACCACACGCTTGATCGTCCACCGCCAGTACGTGAGCTCCAGCAACCATGCGAACCGGCTGTTCAGCTCGAGGGCATGCCGGACCCCAATGAGCTGGAAATCTTGATCGCCAAAGTCGTCGAGACTCCCGGCGATGGCCTGTCGTTGGTTGCGGATCACCTGGAGCCGACCGTAGAACACGAGTGGCAGCTTCGGCACGTACTCGAGCTGCAGCATTCCCGCGTTGAACTTCGGGTCCTGGGTCGCCCCCGTCACGAGCGCGCGGTCGTCCCGCCC
>DASQAM010000456.1:0-2471 GCA_035635735.1 Gemmatimonadales bacterium
CACCCGCGGGAAGCGTTGATGATGCTCTCCGCGTTGGGAGGGGACGGAGCCTAAACCACTTCCGCCATCGCCGCCGTCACGAGGAGCGCCCGGACGATTCCGAGCGCTCCTTCGACGTTTTCAAACCATTCCGTCGCGAGATGCGCGTCGCCCGCCTTGCCGCCCGCGCCCAACGCGATGGCGGGAATGCCGAGGGCGATCGGCACGTTCGCGTCGGTCGAGGCGCTGGCGAGCTCGGCGTCGCGTCCCAGCGCGCGGTTCGCGGCGACTGCGGCCTGGACCAGCGGGTGGGCGCGCGGGGTCATGCCGGACGGCCGGTCCCCCAGCAGCTGAATCTCCACGCGCAGCGTCGGCGTGCCGGGGGTGCGGCGACGGTTCTCGTCGTCGGCGGCGCGCTCGAGCGCGGCGCGCACCGTGACGTCGAGCTGCGCCAGGGCGCGCGGATCCTCGCTCCGGAGGTCCAGGTCGAGCCATGCCTCCTGCGGGATCGAGTTGAGACCGGTGCCGCCGCCGAGCCGCACCACGGCGCACGTGGTGCGCGGCGCCTGCTGTGGGGCGAGGTCGGCGAGCAGCGCAGCGGCGCGCCCCACGGCATTCGCCGGGTTGGCCACGCCGAACGCCGCCCACGAATGGCCGCCGGGGCCGCGGAACGTGACGTGATAGCGCTTGGAGCCGAGGGCGCGATGGATCACGCGATCGAGCCCGGCGCCGTCCAGGGCGATGAACGCGGCGGGTTTCCCGTTTCCCGTTTCCCGATTCCCGTTCAACAGATATTTCACCCCCCGTAGATCTCCCGACCCTTCTTCTCCAACAGTCGCCGCGAACAGAATGGGCCGCGTCACCGGTACGCGGGCGACGACCATGGCCTCAGCCACCGCGACCAAGGCAGCGATGCCGCGCGCGTTGTCGGAAATGCCCGGGCCCTCGAGCCGCTGGCCACGCCGCTCCACCGCGACGTCCACCTCGGCCCCGAAGACCGTGTCGAGATGCGCCGCCAGTACGACCGGCGCGGACCGTTCCCCGTTCCTCACGAGCCACCCGTGCACGTTGCCCGCGTGATCGACGGCGACGTCGGACAGGCCGATGGTGCGGAACAGCTCCGCCACGTGCGCGGCGCGCCGGCCTTCCGCGCCCGTGGGCGCGGGGATGGCGGAGAGCGCCGCCTGGCGGGCGAGCGTCCCCTCATCGGTGCGCTCGATGTGATGGCGCGCCGCGCGAATGCGCTCGTGCGCGAGCAGGTGAGAGAGGGCGTGGTCCACGGCTCTTCACTCTAACCCGCTTGACGGTGGGGGGCGAGTGGGTGAACACTTGCTCATGGACGAGCGCGAGCTGATCTACGACTGGAACCGCGCGGGCGGGGAAGGGGGGCCGGCGTTCGACTGGTCCCGCGTGCGCGTGGACCTGAACGACGAGACGCTGCGCGACGGCCTGCAATCCCCCTCCGTGCGCGACCCCACGCTCGAGGTGAAGAAGCGGCTGCTCCATCTGATGGCGGACCTGGGTATCGTGGCGGCCGACATCGGCCTGCCGGGGGCCGGCCCGCGGGTGGTGGAGCAGGTGCGGGCGCTGGCCACAGAGATCCGCAACGCCAAGCTGCCCATCGCGCCGAACTGCGCCGCGCGCACCGTGATCGCCGATATCGAGCCGATCGTGCGCGTGGCCCAGGAGGTGGGCATCACCATCGAGGCCGCCACGTTCATCGGCTCGTCGCCGATCCGGCAGTACGCCGAGGACTGGACCCTGGACCGCATCGTGCAATCTACGGTGGAGGGGGTGACCTACGCCGTGAAGCACGGCCTCCCGGTCATGTACGTCACCGAGGACACGACCCGCGCGAAGCCCGAAGCGCTCAAGGCGCTGTACGGGGCGGCCATCGACTGCGGAGCGACACGCATCTGCCTGGCAGATACAGTCGGGCACGCTACACCCGAAGGCGTGAAGGCGTTGGTCGAGTTCGTCAAGAAAGAAATCGTGAAGGACCACCGTGTGAAGGTCGATTGGCACGGACACCGCGACCGCGGCCTGGGGCTGATCAACTGTCTTACGGCGATCGAGGCCGGCGTGGACCGGGTGCACGGCACCGCGCTCGGGGTGGGGGAGCGGGTTGGGAACGCGGAGATGGACCTCCTGATCGTCAACCTGAAGCTCCTGGGCGCGCATGTCCACGACATCTCGAAGCTGCCGGAGTACTGCCGGCTGGTGGCGGACGCCATGGGCGTGCCGATCGCCGTGAACTACCCGGTGATGGGGGAGGACGCGTTCCGCACCGGCACGGGCGTGCACGCGGCGGCTATCATCAAGGCCAAAAAGAAAGGGCACGCCTGGCTCGCCGATCGCGTCTACAGCTCGGTGCCGGCGCAGGAATTCGGGCTCGAGCAGAAGATCGAGATCTCGCCGGTGTCGGGGCTCTCCAACGTGAAGTACTGGCTCGAGACCCACGGCTACGATCCGGAGGACGAGGCGGCGTGCCG
>DASQAM010000457.1:0-5560 GCA_035635735.1 Gemmatimonadales bacterium
GGCTTTGGCGGCGTCGATGGCGGTGCGGAGCCTGGCGTTCCCTGCGGGGTCGCCGCCGCCCTGCTTGGCGGCGATCGTGATTTCGCGGATCAGCTTGGTGAACAGCGCGCCGCGCCGCTGGTCCGTGACGGCCTTCTTGCGCTTGATCTGCTTCCACTTGCTGTGGCCAGCCATGGCTCTAACCTATCGCTTTCACCGGTCAGGGTCGAGCATGTCTTCGAACCGCATCCAGCGCCGGTAGAAGTAGAGATCGACGAAGCCGGTCGGCCCGTTGCGGTTCTTGAGGACGATCAGCTCGGTCGCCCCGTCCACTCCGTGTCCCGGGTTGTACATCTCCTCCCGATAGAGTCCGAGCACCACGTCGGCATGCTGCTTGATCGCGCCCAGATGCCCGAAATCGTCGAGCGCGGGCCTCGCGTTCGGGCGCTTGGCGTCGAACCGCGGCAGCTGCGACACGACGACGAGCGCCACTTGGCGCTCGAGCGCCAGCGCCTTGAGGCGCTGCAACACGAGGGCCAGATCTTCGTCCTGCGTCGAGCGTGCGACGCCGCGCGGCGACGGGACGAGCTGGAGGTAGTCGACCACCACCAGCCCGAGCTGCCGCAGCGGATCGAGACGCTCCGCCGCCGTCTCGAAGTCCGGGGCCGCGAGCGGCAAGATCGTGAGGGGGAGGTCGCGCAACCGCACCGCGGCTCCGCCGATGCCGGCGCGCGTCTGTTCATTGAGCTTGGCGCTGCGCAGCTCGTCCACGGTCGCGCGCCCTTCGATCGCGAGGGCGCGCTCCATCAAGCGCTCCTCGTCCATCTCTCCGGAGAAGAGGGCCACGCCCGTCCCCTGCTGCGCCGTGCGCAACGCCAGCCCGAGGGCGAGCGCGGACTTGCCCGACCCGATGTCGCCGCCCAACACCACCAGGTCGCGGCGTCGCAGGCCACCACCCAAGATCCGGTCGATAGAAGGGAATCCGGTCGGGACGGTGTCGCCCGGGACGTCACCCGGGCGCTGCTGATCCACGCGCTCGACCATGGTCTCGAGCGACGGACGTTTGGGAAAGCGGCGGGTGGTCATACGTCTATAGATGTAGACGGGCGGACCGGGCTGCAACGGTCACGGCGTCTCCCGCCTCGGGACCGAGCACCTCGCGCGCCGGCGCGACCAGCTGGGACAGCACCAGGGCCGCCGCGGCGGGTGTGGCGGGCTCGAGGTGGTCGCGCGCGGCGGCCAGGGCGCGCTTCAGAGGGCCGGGGAGGGCGAGGCTCGCGAGCCGGGCGTCGAGCGCCTGCAGGCGCCGTCGATGGTTCTTGCCCGACACGGGGCGCGGCGGCAGGAGCCCCTCGGCGGAGCGCACGACGAGCCACAGCGCGAACAGGCCGTCGCGCTTGGGTCCCCGGACGGCGTCTGCGACCAACCCGATCAAACGCGCTTCCGCGGCGGTGGTCGCGCGGGTCACGCGACGAGGCGCTCCACCGCGGCGGCCACCTCTTCGGGGGTGATGTCCGCGAGACAGCGATGGTGGCCGAGCGGGCAGGTCGCGGTGCCCGTCGCGGAGCAGGGACGGCAGTCGAGCGCGCGTTCCAGCACGGCGGCACGCGCGCGATACGGGAAGAAGCCGAACTGCCCGACGGTGGGCCCGAACAGCGCGACGACTGGTGTCCCGACGCCCGTGGCCATGTGCATGACGCCGGTATCGCCCGACACCACGACCCGCGCCCGGGCGAGCAGCGCGCCCGTCTCCTGGAGCGAAAACTCGCCGGCGGCACTCGCGACCGCGCCTCCCCCTTCGGCTACGAGCTGCTGCGCGAGCCCGCGGTCTTCGGGCCCGCCGACGATGACCGGCCGGTACCCGGCGGCCCCCAGCCGCTCGGCGAGGGCGCTCCAGTGCGCGACCGGCCAGCGTTTGGTGGCGTGGGCAGCGCCCGGTCCGAGCGCCGCGACGCGCGCGCCCGCGAGTCCCCGCTCGGCGAGCCATTGCGCGGCGCGGTCCGTGGCGCCGGGACCGAGGCAGAACTCGGGCGGCCCGCCGTCGGGCCGAGTGTCGAGGCGGCGGGCCGCGTCGAAGTAGCGCTCGGCGACGGGGGAGGGCCCGCGCCGGCGGTAGGCGTCCAGCTTGGTGGCGATGAGCAGCGCCCGGGCCAGTTTGCGTTTGCCGTACCCGGACCAGCGGCAGCCCACCAGCACGCGGAGGCTCGCGCTGCGGACGCTGCCGTGCAGGTCGAGGCCGTGCGTCGGTTCGAGGACGCGCAACCGTCGGGCGAGGTGACGGATCGGCTCGCCGGGCTCGAGCGTCACGACCTCGGCGAGGTGCGGGTTGTCGGCCACGAGCGGTGCCATGGCGCGCTTCGTCACGTACACGAGCTTCGCCTCGGGGTGACGGCCCGCGAGCGCGCGCACGAGCGGCGTGGTCAGCAGGATGTCGCCGATGGAGCTGAAGCGGACCAGGAGGACGCACAGCACGTCGCAAAATAGCCATTAGCTTTGACTCATGGTGCGGCCGAAAACCATCCTGTGGGTGGATGACGAAGTCGAGGGGCTCGCCGCACACCGGCGCTTTCTGGAGGACCAGGGGTTCACGGTGGCCGCGGCGGCCCACGGCGACGACGCGCTCGCGCTGCTGCGGCGCCAGGCCTACAGCATCGTGTTGTTGGACGAGCAGATGCCCGGCCGACGCGGCCTCGAGCTGATCGGCGAGATCCGCGCGCTCGATCCCGCCATGCCCGTGGTGATGGTCACGCAGAGCGAGGACGAAGGCACGCTGCGCGAGGCGATCGGGATCGAGGTCGACGACTACCTCGTGAAGCCGGTCCAGCCGCGCCAGATCCTCTCGGTGATCACGCGACTGCTCGAGGGCGATCGCATCCGCCAGCAGCGCTTGGCCCGCGATTTCGTCAGCCGGTTCCGCGAGCTGGAAGGACGCCGCGGCGCCACCCTGGCGTGGCGCGAGTGGATCGAGCTCGTCGCGGAGCTGGCGCGCTGGGAGGTTCGCCTGGGCGCCGCCAACGAGCCCGGACTCTCGGAGGCCCTCCGCAGCCTGCAGCGCTCGTTGCGCAAGGACTTCGCCGAGTACGTCGCCCGCCAGTACCCGCGCTGGCTCGCCAGTCCCGAGGGCGATCGGCCGCCGCTCTCCGTGGACGTGGGCGCCGAATTCCTCGTCCCCGTGCTGCGATCCACGGGGCGCGTGCTGTTCGTGGTGATCGACTGTCTGCGGCTCGACCAGTGGGAGGTGTTGCGCGACCTCGTGACTCCGCTGTTCGACGTGGAAGAGTCCCACTACTACAGCATCCTGCCCACCGCAACGCCGTTCTCGCGCAACGCGATCTTTTCGGGGCTCTTCCCCATGGAGATCGCGGCGCGCCATCCCGGGTGGTGGGGTCAGCCGTCCGACGAGGAAAGCCTCAACGCGCATGAGGGCCAGCTCCTGACGGAGCAGCTGGAGGAGCTGATGGGCCGGCCCGTCGCGGTGCGCTACGAGAAGGTGTTCAGCTCGGGGGAGGGAGACCTGGTCCGGCGGCTTCCCGCTCACCTCGCCCAGGACGGCGTTACGGCGCTGGTGTTCAATTTCGTGGATCAGCTCACGCACGGGCGGTCGGAGAGCGCCATCCTATACGAGGTGGCGCGGGACGAGGCGGCGCTGCGCAGCCTTACCCGCACCTGGTTCGAGCGCTCCCCGGTGCTCGCGGCCCTCCAGGAGGCCGAGCGGCGGGGCGTCACGGTGCTGCTCACCACCGACCACGGCTCCATTCACTGCGAGACCCCGGCGACGGTGTACGCCAAGCGCGACGCCACGGCGAACCTGCGCTACAAGTTCGGCGAGGACTTGAAGAGTGAGGACCCGGAGGCCGCGATTCTGGTCGAGGATCTGAAGGGGTTCGGCCTCCCGGGTATGGGCCTCGGGGTCCGGCTGCTGCTCGCGACCGCCGACCGGTTCTTCGTCTATCCCACCAAGCTGCGCGAGTATCAGGCCCGCTATCGCGGATCGTTCCTGCACGGCGGCGTCACGCCGGAAGAAGTGATCCTGCCCGTCGCCCTGCTCACGCCCCGCCGCGCGGGCACCGCCCCCGTGGCGAAAGGGGGGGCGCGCTGAATGGGCCGTAGCGGCCGACTCTTCCTGCTGCTTCGGCCCTACGCACTCCTCTTCGTCGCCAATCTCGTGGCCACGTTCGTGGCCTCCGTGATGGACGGCGCCACGTTCGTGCTGTTGATCCCATTCCTGCGGACCCTGTTCGGACATGATCCGCTGAACGTAGCCGGCGCGTCGGCCGTCGAGCGACTGCTAGCGGTCGTGGTCGGCCCGTTGTTCGCCGCCGGGTCGCCCGGTGCCGCGCTGCGCAACGTCGTGCTGGTGCTGGTCGCTGCGATGGTGATCAAGAATGTGCTCGCGTACCTGGCGTCGGTTTCGAGCGTGGCCATCCAGGAGAATGTCGTGCGCGACCTGCGCGTGCGACTGTTCGGGCACCTCCAGATGCTGCCGCTCGATTTCTTCCAGCGGACCCGCGGAGGTCAGCTGCTGTCGCGGGTCATCAACGACACGGACGCCGTGAAGACGGTAGTCACGGCGGCGCTCGCCTCCCTGGTGCAGAACGTCAGCCTCATCGTGGTCTACGTTGCGATCCTCGTGGGTCTCTCCTGGCAGCTGACGCTGGTCGCCCTTGTCTGTGCGCCGTTGCTGGTGCTCATCGTCCGCCCGATGGTGGGGCGGGTGCGCTGGCGCTCGCGCGAGCAGGCCGACCAGCGCGGCGAGCTCACCAGCCTGGTCAGCGAGCTGGTCGGATCGATCAAGCTGGTCCGGGCGTATGTGGCGGAAGCGTTCGAGGCCGATCGCTTCCGCGCGCTCGCTAACCGCTACCGCAAGGGCGTCCTGCGGGCGCAACGCTTCGCGCTGCTGACGAGTCCGGTGAGCGAGGTGTTCGCCGGCGCGGTGATCGTGCTGATCTTCGCGGTCGGCACCCGACTGGCGCTCGGGCAGGCGGCCGTGCTGCAGCCGCTGCAGCCCGAGGTGCTCATCGCGTTCATCGCCGTGGCGCTGCGGCTGATGTCGCCGGTCAAGTCCGTCGCCAATTACCCCACGGCGATGGCCGGCGCCCTTGCGGCAGCGGATCGGGTGTTCGAAGTGCTCGATCTCGCCTCCGAAGAAGGCGACCGGCCGGGCGAGGTGCCCGCGCGGTTCGAGCAGCGGATCGAGTATCGGGGCGTGTCGTTCTCCTACAACGGGCAGGCGCCCGTGCTCGAGGGCCTTGATTTCGAGGTGCGGCGCGGGCAGGTGGCGGCGGTGGTGGGGCCATCCGGGGCCGGCAAGACGACGCTGGTGGACCTGCTACCGCGGTTTTACGAGCCGAAGCGCGGCGCTATCCTGATGGACGGCGTGCCCATCACCCGGTTCACCCGCACCAGCCTGCGCGGGCTCATGGGCATCGTGTCGCAGGAGACCATCCTGCTGAACGACACGGTGCTCGCGAACATCTCCTACGGTCGGAGCGACTTCACGCTGGAGCAGGTGCAGGCCGCTGCCCGCGCCGCCAACGCCCACGACTTCGTCTCCCAGCTCCCGGAGGGCTATCGTACGCTT
>DASQAM010000458.1:0-5748 GCA_035635735.1 Gemmatimonadales bacterium
CGCGGTAATGGCAACGGGCAGCGATCGCATGGTGATCCTCGGTGTCGCAGGCGGTCACAACATGTGAAACCGGGTCCCAATAGGCAAACTTGCCGGGGGGTTGGGAGCTTCCTATTCTTGTGACCGTATGTCGGGTTTCTCGCGCCGCTGGTTCTTCCACGCGTCTGGTCTCGCGTTCCTCGCCCTCGCCGTGCGTCGCCTCGCCGCGCTCGGCGCGCCGCGGCCCCGCGACGACGTGCCGTGGAAGGTGCAGCAGGTCCTGAAGCAGCTGTTCGGCGACCGGCCGGTGCAAGACGGCCACGTCCAGCTGGACGTCCCCACGGTGGCGGCCGACGGGCGCGTCGTGCCGGTGATGATCGAGTCCGACCTGCCGATGGGCGCCGCACGCTATGTGAAAGCCGTCCATCTGCTGGTGGACAACAATCCCGACATCCACCTCGCCGAGTTCCGCCTCACGCCCCAGATCGGGCAGGCGTTCGTGAGCACGCGGATCAAGATGCGGATGACGTCGCCCATCCGGGCGATCGTCGAAACGTCGGACGGTGCGCTGTGGGGCGCCGCGGCCGACGTGCGCGTCACCGTCAACGGGTGCGGCTGAGATGACAATCGACGTCGGCGCCGCCAGGGTCCTCGTCCCGACGGGCATTCGCCGGGGTGACGTGATCGACGTACGGGCGCTGGTCGAACACCCGATGGCCACTGGGCTGTTCCGCGACGCCTCGGGCAACCCGATCCCCGCGTATTTCATCAATGATGTGAGTGTGACGTACGGTGACCGTGAGGCGGCGCACTTCGTCTGGAGCTCCGGCATCAGCCGGGACCCGTTTGTCGAGTTTTCCCTGCGAGCGGATCGCGAAGCGGCGCTGACGTTCACGTGGAAGGACAATAGGGGCGGCGTATTCCAGCAGTCGGTTGACATACGCTTCGCCTGATTCCGTTCCTGCTGCTTCAGAGCCTCTCGCAACTCCCCGTCCGCCAGCTGGCACCCGGCGTCTACGCGGTTGTGGGTGACACAGGGCGCGGCTCTGAAGGACGCCCCAACGCCGGCTTCATAGTGACCGGCGACGGCGTGGTGGTGATCGATGCGCTCGCAAGCCCGGCGCAAGGGGAGCAGCTGGTACGCGTCATCCGCTCCGTCACGCGCGAGCCGATCCGGTGGTTGGTCCTGACGCACCATCATCCCGATCATCACTTCGGCGCGGTTGTGCTGCGCCGGGCCGGGGCCCGGGTGATCGCGCATCCCGACGTCTCGACCGGCGTGGACGAGCAGAGTCGCGAGGCCGCCGAATCGGCGTGGACGCTCGTCGTCGGGAAATCGCAGATGGCGGGCTTCGCGTACGCCGACGTGCCCGACCGGGCGGTCGTGACGACCGATACGCTGCGGCTCGGTGGGAAGACGATCGTCATCTCGCATGCCTGGCGGGGTGCGGCACACACGGCGGGCGACCTGGTCGTGTGGCTGCCGGCCGAGCGAGTCCTGTTCGCCGGTGACCTGCTCATCGAGGACGGCGTGACAATGATCGTTGACGGCAGCGGCAGGGGACTGCTCGCGGCGCTCGACACGCTCGCGGCGCTCGCGCCGCGGATTGCGGTGCCCGGTCATGGAGCGATTCCGGCCGACCCCCAGGCGCTGATCGGCCGAACTCGCGACTACATGCTGCGGCTCCGCGTCGCCATGCGTGGAGCCATCGAGCGGCACCGCTCGCTCAACCGTGCGCTCGACTCGCTGCCGCCCGCCGACGAGGGACGCCCGGTCTCGTTGCACTCGCGCGAGCGCCGCAACGCCAACCGGGTATATCTCGAGGTGGAGAAGGAAGTGATGGGACTCGAGCCGTGACGCTATTGCTCGTATGGGCCGCGCTGGTACAGGCGCCGCGCCTGGCGTCCAGCGGCGAGCTCGCCGCGCTTTTCGCCCAACGCGATTCCAACGTCACGGTGATCGACGTGCGGGACGACTATACGCGGTATCTCGAGTCGCACATCCCCAGAGCGGTGTATCTGCACGTCGAGGAGCTACGAGCCGCCGACCGCGGTGTGCCGAACAAGCTGCTCGGCCTCGTGTCGTACACGGCGCTGTTCTCGCGGCTGGGCCTCAGGGCGGACTGGCCGGTCGTGATTTACAGCGCGGGTGAGACGCGCGATATCGACGCGACTTATCTCACGTGGATCCTCGAGGGACTGGGTCACCCGTCCGTGCATGTACTCGACGGCGGGTTCGGGAAGTGGAGCGTCGAGAACCGCACCGTCACGCGGCGCTACCCCGCCGTCTACGCGACGGCGTTCGCGCCCCCGGCGTTCACCCCGAACCGGGCGACGCTCGAGGACGTGAGGACCGCCTTGACCGCGCGCGATGTCGTCATCGTCGATGCGCGCAATCCGGACCAATACGCGGGCCGCGCGGGCGCGCAGCTGCGGCGCGGGCACATTCCCGGGGCGGTCAGCCATTTCTGGCAAGGGGACCTGGTCAAGGTGGACTTCGCCACGGTGTGGAGGCGGAGCGACGAGCTGCGCGCGAGCTATGCGGCGCAGGGTGTCACTCCCGAGAAGACGATCATCGCCTACTGTAACGGCGGCCTCGAGTCGAGCCACGTGTATTTCGCATTGCACAACCTGCTCGGCTACCCGCGGGTGCGCGTGTACGATGGATCGTTCACGGAATGGGCGGAAAGGCTCGAGCTGCCGGTGAAGACAGGGGACGACCCGTAAAAGGCCGGGGAAGGGAGAGGGGCAGGGCGTGGACAAGGCTGGTTACGGGCTCATCGAAACGATGCGGGTGCGCGAGGAGCGCATTCCATTCCTCGACCGCCATCTGGCTCGTCTCGGACGCTCGCTCGGCGAGCTCGGGCTTCCCAAGCCTTCCCAGGATGTTCCCGACCTGGTGCGGCCGTTCGCGGCCACGGGCGACGCCGTGCTTCGGGTGGAGGTGCGGGATGGCCGGGCGAGCGTGACGGTGCGCGATTTACCGTCCCTCGCGCCGTGGGCGGTGATCACCGCGTCCGAGCCGCATCAGCCGTATCCCCACAAGACCACCGAGCGAGACTGCTTCACGGATGCGGGCCAGGAAGCCGATGTGGCGGAGGCCGACGACGCGCTGCTCCTCGCCCCCGAGGGGTGGGTCGCCGAGGGGACGGTATGGACCGTCTTCTGGTGGCACGGGGATGCGCTCTACACGCCCGCGCTCGACCTCGGCATCCTGCCCGGCATTGGCCGGGCGCGGGTGGTCGAGCTCGTGAAGCGCGCGGAGCAGGGCCGATACCGCAAGCAGGCGCTCGCGGGAAAGAGCTTGTTTCTCGCGAACGCGGTGCGGGGCATCGTGTCGATCGCGTCGCTCGACGGCGCGCCCGTGCCCGCCGATCCGCGCAGCGCCGAGCTGGCTCAGCGCTTCTGGCCGACAGGGTGATTCGTTAGATTCTCCCCGGCGTGGTGGCTGTAGCTCAATCGGTTAGAGCGCTGGACTGTGGCTCCAGAGGTTGCGGGTTCAATTCCCGTCAGCCACCCTGTAAGGCTAGGTAACAGGGAACAGGTGGAGACGCACAGACGCACAGACGCACAGTGGTGAACAGTTGCAGGTCGCTTATCTGTGCGTCTGTGTGTCTGTGCGTCTAGTAGTCAGAGGTCCGTAGCTCAATTGGTAGAGCACCGGTCTCCAAAACCGGGGGTTGCAGGTTCGATTCCTGCCGGGCCTGTTTGTGAAACATGAAGCCTCGCAGTGAGTTACATCGCTGCGAGGCTTCTCATTTTCTGGGACGTGTTGCACAGTGTCAGGATTAGTGCCAAATTCGTGCTCAATTCTCCCTCCCTTGGGGGCGAGGCGTGTCGACGCGGGCTAGGCGGAGTCGGGTGTATTGGCGAGCACAAGGGGGAGAGCGGCGCGCGTGGGCTGACTTCCGTGACCTTGGTGGAAAGCGCGAACCTCTCAAAGTCCCTGGAGAAAAGCGGGCAACGACCGACCCCAAGCTTGCTGAGGTCTTGTGCGCGCAGCGCCTCGCCCATGTGACTCGGGACCTCGCCAAAGGCCAAGAGCGCGCGGTTCACAGCCTTCCCCCCAGAGCCCATCTGGCCAAGTTGGTAGAAGAGTACCTCGTCGCGCGGGCGAAGGCGGGCGTGGTCACTGACGAGCGGATCGCGGCGTCTCAAAGCTATCTGACCCGTGCCATCGACTTCTTCGGGCAGCGTGCCGACCTCGCTCAGATCACAACGCGCGACATCCGCAAGTGGGTCGAAGGTCTCCGGACGCGCGAGAATGGGCGAGGTCAGCCGCTGTCTGGCCGGACCGTCCGCTATCATCTGAATGCGCTCAGCCACCTCTATCGATGGGCGAGGGGCGAGGGCTACGTCCCGCAGGGCTATAGTCCTGTGAGTGATCTCACCGAGAAGCCGAAGGTGGAGGATCCGGATAAGGTCTGGCTTGAGGTCCCGGAGGCTTCCCTTCTGCTCGAAGCTGCGCGCACGTACGCGCCTAGCAAGGACTATTCCGCGATCACGTTCGTGTACCCGCTCGTTGCCACGTTCCTGCTAACCGGCGGTAGGCGCTCCGAGGTCTTGGGGCTCGAAGTCGGTGACGTCAGCTTTGACCGCAAGAGGATCACGTTCCGGCCCAACGAGTGGCGTCGGCTCAAGACGAAGAAGAGTCACCGCACCATCCGGCTCTGGCCGCAGTTAGAGAAGATTCTCCGGCCGTATATCTTCGGCGCGAGCGCACCGCCGGGGCGCCTCTTGTTTCCCTCGCCTTCGAGCCGAGTGACAGGGGAGACAGTACTGGATGAGATCCGCCCCCTCATCGATGGCGTCACGGCGTACGCCGGGGAGCTCTACCTCATAGAGGGGACGCAACGCCGGCGCGCGGAGGTGGGCGAGATTCGGACGAAGGCGTTTCGCCACACGTACGCGAGCGCGCGGCTGCAGACACTCGATGAGGGAAGACCGGTGAGCGTTTACACGGTTGCCAAGGAGTTGGGACATTCGGACACTGCCATGATTGAACGGGTATACGGCCATCTCGGTGAAATTCGCCACCGCGCCAAGGTCGTGGAGTATCGGGTGCAGCAGCATGGAAGGCAGCTACGTCGGAGGCTCATCGAGCTACGCGCGCGACAACGGGCAGGAGCACGGCCGTGAAGGGCGACACGATACGTCGGACCGAATGTCGTTCAACGTGGGGATGGACCCCGCAGGAACACGCCCGGACCGCGCTCCGCTTACTTGACGAGCTGGAGAACGAACTGCACGGCGGGGGCGCGATTGCCGCAGGGCACGATTATCCGGTTCACTTAGTCTCTGCCACGCGGCGACAGCTACGACTCGCCATGGTCGCGCTCGACTCGCGACGTTCGAGTCCGAACGGGTGGGCTGGGCATAGGCGCGTAGCGCATAAGCGGGGGTGGGCGGCGACGGTCTTGTGCGGGGCCGTCGGCTGGGGCGCTCTCGCCGTCGCCTTCGCCCTGCGCTGGGCTTGGTGGTACACGCGGGCGGTGTTGCGCGGGCTCGCGAGAGGCTGAACTGCTATTCCAGCGCTTCGGCTCCGGAGGCGGCACCGGCCAGCGACCACCAACGCTGGCCGTTGTCGTTTCAGGCACTTACGCGAGTCGCGCGTCGGCCAGCGCCAGCCAGCGACAGCCGCGTTGTTACCGCCGTTGTTACCACGCGTCGCTTCTTGTCGCGGACGGCAGTAGCGACGGCCCTGTGCGTAGATTAGGCTTTTCCGCCCACCTTGCGGGCCACCCTCCGGGATGCATATTGAGACGCAAC
>DASQAM010000459.1:0-5968 GCA_035635735.1 Gemmatimonadales bacterium
GCAGACGACGTCCACGGCGACGGCGAGCGCGCTGTCACGGCCAGTCCGGGGCGGCTCGGGCCGCTCCAGCGCGACATCGAAGTCAAACTTCTCACGGCCCAGCCTGAAGCTGACGCGCCGACCGGTCGTTTCCGGAACGAGATCCACGACCTGCCGGCTGGACGCGGTGTCGCCCCGCACCAGCCACATGCGAACAGTCACGCGGCGGGGCGGAATCACCGCCTGGGCACTGAAGGCGACGGCACTGTCGATGACGGTCGCTTCTTCACTCGCTCGGGTCTCTCCCGCGGCGAATGCCCGGCTGACAGTGATTTCCACCCAGACCACGCGCCGCTGGCCGACGCCCGGCGGCCCGAAGGGGTACAGCACGGTGGTTCCGCCCCACGGGACCCGAGACCAGCTACGATAGCTGTCCTCCTCCCACAACGGCAGGCCGCGACGCGAGCGTCCGACCTGGCGCCGGCTGAAGAACAGCCCTGCCAGGTTCACGGTGTCCGGCTCAGGGAGCGTGCCGAGCAACCCTTGGAGCTCGGTCGTGCCGGCTCGCAGCCCGAGCCGCATGTCCGTCTCCGGCGGGCCGCTCACGGCCGCGCTGGCGAGCAAACGCGTCTCCCCCGCGGCACGCTCGACCACCCGCAGGTGGTACGTCACGCGGTAGTTCGGGGCCTGCGGGGCGGCGCTCACGCCGACCCACGCGCCCATCCCGAGCGTCGCCACAATCAGGTTAGCGCGGGACGAACGTCGCACGTGTGGCCTCGATCGCTTCCGACCCCGGCCCACCCCAGCGGCCGTGCCCCAGCCAGCCCGCCGCCGCGCCGGCGACGAGGCTCGCGGTCATCCAAAAGGCGAGCGCGCGCCCGCGGATCCGCGGACGGGGTACCGTGCGGGCGTGCGGCTCGCCGGCGGAGCGGGCGAACGCGACCCGCAGCTCGAGATGGCTCACGCGCGCCTCGGCGCAATGCCGGCACCCGGCGAGGTGGCGCGCCAGCGAGGCGCGCTCCGGGAGACTCAGCTCGCCGTCCAGCTCGAGGTCGATCTGCTGTACCCATTCGTCGTGGTTCATGGCAGCTCCTCTCGCACCCGGTAGCGCAACGCCCGGCGCTGCATCCAGCGCACCGCGAGCGCGTCGACCAATGCCCGGAATGCGCGGTTCCACATCCCGTACTTCGTCTTCCCGAAGCGGCGGGCCCGGTGGCGCACCGGCACCTCGGTCACCAGCCCCCCCTGCATTCTGACGAGCGTGGGCAGGAACCGGTGCATCCCGGTGAACAGCGGCAGCGCGCGCAGCGCCTCGGCGCGCAACGCCTTGAGGGAGCAGCCGGTATCGCGGATCGTCTCACGGTTGAGCCGATTGCGCACGCCATTGGCGATACGGCTCTGTAGGCGCTTCCAGCCCGAGTCCCGCCGGTCCACCCGGTACCCGACAACCGCCGCCGCCCCGCTCCGATCGAGCTCGGCGAGAAGGACGGGGATGTCGGCCGGATCGTTCTGCAGATCCGCGTCGAGCGTGACGATGACGCGCCCGCGCGCCGCGCCGAAGCCCGCCGCGAAGGCGGCGGTCTGCCCGGCGTTCGCCGCGAACGCCACGATGTGAATCTCGGGATGTTCGCGCTTCAGCGCCTTGAGGACGTCGAGCGAACCGTCGGTCGAGCCGTCGTCCACGGCCACGATCTCGTAGCGTTCCCCCCCTCCCCGGCCGGCCAGCGCCCGGCCGATCTCCTCCACCAGGACCGGTAGACTCTCGCGCTCATTGTACACCGGGATGACCAGCGAGAGCTCAACCGGGGCGGACATTGTTGAGCTCGGGCGCGTCGGGATACCGGCTGACCAGCCGGGCGATGACGGCCTCCGCTTTGGCGGGGTCGTGCTCGTGCGTGCGGTAGATCTCGGCCAGGCGGATGCCCGCGAGCACGACCCGGTGGGGCGGCGGCGGCGGATCGGCTGCGACCAGGCGCTCGAGCATCAGTGTTTCGTCCTGGATGGTGATCGTGGTATCACCCGGCATCGCCCCACCCATGAGCGCGTTACCCACGAATTGACCGAGCGGCTCGAGCACCCATCCGAACAGCGTGTCGAAGAAGCCCCACGCGCTCCACAGCGCGAGCACCAACGCGGCGAGCCGCCATTCGATGTGCCCCGCACCGATCGATACCACGACGAGCGCGACGCCGGCCAGCGCCATCGCCACGCCCAGGATCCCGCGCACCACCCCGCGCAGGCTCGGCGGATCTGCGAAGTCCACGGGGAGCAAGTTGACAGGGCCCGCCCGGCGGCGCAACCTACGCACGCGCAATTTACCAGGAGTGATTCCGTGTCCGACCAGCTGTCCCGTCGTGAGTTCCTCGCCTCCGCTGCTGTCGGCGTCGCGGCCACGCGGGCGCGCGACATCCCGTTCCCGATGCGGCCTGCGCGACCGCTCCCGCCCCGCAGCCGATGGGCGGCGAAGCCCGTCGCGGTCGCGAGCGCCAATGGGTTGCGGGCCGTGCAAAAGGCGTTCGACATGCTGCTCCAGGGGGCCGACACGCTCGACGCGGTGATCGAAGGGGTGAAGATCCAGGAGCTCGATCCGAACGACGACTCGGTGGGCTACGGCGGTCTCCCCAACGCCGAGGGCGTGGTGCAGCTCGACGCCTCGTGCATGCACGGACCCACCAAGCGCGCCGGTGCCGTCGGCGCGCTCGAAGGGATAAAGACCCCCTCTGAGGTCGCGAAGCTCGTGCTCAAGTACACGAACCACGTCTTCCTGGTGGGGGAGGGCGCGAAGCGGTTCGCGCTCCAGTACGGCTTCAAGGAAGAAGATCTGCTCACCCCGCACGCGCGCGAAGTCTGGCTGCACTGGCGGGCCAATCTGAATCCGAACGACGATTACTTGGACGTGCCCGAGACCCAGGACATGTCTGTCCGACCCACCGGCACCATCAACTGCGATGCCGTCACGCCCCAGGGCGACATTTCGTCGGTGACGACCACCTCCGGCCTGGCGTTCAAGATCCCGGGGCGCGTGGGCGACAGCCCGATCATCGGGGCCGGCCAATATACCGACAACGAGATCGGCGCCGCCGGCTCGACCGGGCGCGGCGAATCGAATATCAAGGTGTGCGGCGGCTTCCTGACGGTCGAATTCATGCGCCGGGGGATGAAGCCCACCGACGCGTGTCTCGAGACACTGAAGCGCGTGGTGCAGCTCACGGAGCCACGACTGTTGGGCCCAGACGGCAAGCCGACGTTCGATCTCAAGTTCTATGCGGTGAACAAACGTGGGGAATTCGGCGCCGCCTCGCTCTACCCGGCTCGCTACGCCGCGCACGACGGCACCGAGGCCAAGCTCCGGGACATGGCGCATCTCTACGAGCGGCCCGCTGCGAGCCGCTAGCTTCGCGCTCGTGCTCCTCGCGGCCGCCGCCCCGGCGCTCGCCGCGCAGCGGTACTGGCGCAGCACCTTGTACCCCAACTTGTCCCACAGCCCGGGCGACGGGTTGTGGGTCGGGCTCCACTACGGGCGGTACAGTCCCGTCGGCTTCGTCGAGCGGCCGGAGCAGAACTTCGCGTCGATCAACCTCGATGCGGGCGCCAGTACCCAGGGCAGCTACGCGTTGCTCTTGGACGCGCAGGCGCCAGCGTGGTGGGCGGGTTGGCGGGCCGGGCTCACCTTCGGCGCCGTGCGCGTGAACCGACTCGGCTATTACGGCCTGGGGAACGACACACAATACTCGAGGGATAGCCTCACGACGGCTGGATCCTACTTCTACAAGGTCAGCCGCAGCACGCAGTTTGCGCGCCTCACCGTGCAACGCCGGGTGATCGGACCGCTGCGGATCCTGGCCGGCGCTTCGATCGACCACTCCGACTTCCGCGCCCTGCCAGGGCGGAGCGTGTTCGGGAACGATCTCGCGGCCGGGGTTGTAGATACGGGCACGATCCCGTTCACCGACAAGGTGCTCCGCGCCGGCATCGTCCTCGACACACGGGACAACGAAATCGACCCGCATCGCGGCGTCGCTGCGGAAGCGCTGTTCGCGAGCGGCACGGGCTATACGCGCACGACGACGAGTGCCCGTGTCTATGTGCATCCGTTCCGGCGGCTGGTTCTCGCTGGGCGGCTCGCGGCCGAGGGCACCGGCGGGAGCCCGCCGCTCGCGGCGATGGAGCTGATGGAGTCGTCGGAGCGGCCCTTCGTGGCGGTGGGCGGCTACTACTCGCTCCGGTCGTACTACAACGGTCGCTTCACGGGACCGGGCAAGTTGATTGGCGGGTTGGAAGCGCGTTACGCGGTGCTGTTGGTGCCAAGCCTGGTGGAGGTCAAGCTGGTGGCGTTTTACGACGCCGGTCGCGTGTTCGGGCCGGGCGAGGGGGTGCGGCTCACCGCCACCGGCCTCCATCGCGCCGGCGGCGCCGAACTGGCGGCGCGCCTGCTGCGAAATTCACTCCTGGTGATGGGCTACGGACAGGGGAGCGATGGAGGACGGTTCCTGCTAGGCACGAGTTGGAGTTACTGAAAAGCGCCTCGCTACAGCTCCCGGATTTCGACGCCCCGCTTTGCCAGCTCTGCGACGTAGTCGCCGAATGGCACCGCCTCGTCCGGTGTGCGCACCCCCATTGTGGCGATGCGGCCGTCCACCTGCATCAGGCCGGTGATGGCAAGCGAGTATCCCGTAGTGCGCATCATCGCGCTGATGCCGTGCGCTTCGTCGGAATAGTCGAGCAGCTGCCAGGCCACCGCCTTCCCGTTTCTTCCCCACACCTCGACCCGCAGTGCGACCAGGTCGCGCCCCTCGGGCTTCGTGAGCTTGGGAGACACGGTGGCGATGAACGCGTCGCGCGGCACGACTTCCTTGCCCTTCACCTTGACGGGAGTGAGGTCGAGGAGGCCGAGCTCGCGGATCGGCCGCATGATGCCGATGTGCCCTGGATAGCGCAGCGTCTTGTATTCCATCGTGCGGACCTTGCCCTCGTACGCCCACGGCAGCGTGGAGATACCGCCGCCGGTGTGGAACGCCTCGAGCTGGCCCACCGGCGGCGGAAAGGTCACGTGCTCGAGCTCGGAGAGGGCATCCACGCGCGCCGGCTTACCGTCGCGCAGCACCCAGGACGGCGTCGTGTAGTAGTCGAGCGCCCCTTCGAGCGAGTACACGATCTGATAGTTGAGCGGGGGCTCGGGGTGCTGCGGCAGGCCGCCGACGTAGATCTTCACGCACTCCGCGTCGCCGACGCGCCGGATCCCCTCGGCCGCGAGCACGTTGACCATCCCGGGCGCGAGGCCGCAATCCGGGATGACCGAAACATTGCGCTGCGTGGCTTCGGCGTCGAGCTTCTTCTGCTGGAAGACGATCTCCGTGTTGCCGCCCAGGTCAGCGCAATGGACGGCGGCGTCCACCGCAGCCCGGGAGACCTCGAGGTTGAAGTAGTACGGCGCCGCGTTCTGGACGGCCGCGTGATCGGCCATCGCCGCGCGCAGCGCGGCGCCATCCTGCACATCGAGCTTCAGGAGCGCGAGCCGTTTCCCGACGTGGGGCTTGAGGAAGGCGGGAATGCGCTCGGGCTTCAGGTCCGCGATCGTTACCCGCTCGACGCCGGGCTGCCGCAACAGATCATACGCGCAGGCGGATCCCTGAAGTCCCGCGCCCAGCACCAGCATGCGCATCGCGCAAGGGCCTCCGCATGAAATGCGAGGAAAAACGAGCGGCGGAAAGCTAGACGGTCCCGGCAGGCGACGGTAGGCCGCGTTAGATTCGCCACCGATGACCCAGGCCGAGCTCACCCGCGAGCGGCTCGTGCGAGCGGCGCTCGAGCTCTTCACCGCGCAAGGCTATCACGCGACCACTACGCCACAGATCGCGAAGAAGGCCGGCGTGGCGGAGGGGACGATCTACCGTCATTTCACCAGCAAGCAGCACTGCTTCAACGAGCTGTACCGCACGGCGGCACGCTGGGCGGGGCAGCTCGTGAAGGACGCCGACGCCCTCAAGGT
>DASQAM010000460.1:0-3544 GCA_035635735.1 Gemmatimonadales bacterium
GTCCATGCCCGGAACCACGTCCTGCCTCACGCGGAACTGCGGCACGTAAAACGAATGGATCACGTCTTCGGACGAGAGCAGCACCACGATGGGCCGGCCCACGGGCAGGTGGAGCTGGTTGCGCACCGTGAAGTCGTCTCCCGTGCCGAGCGTGCCGTCGGCTCCGGGATAGGTGACCTGCCACTCGAACTGCTTGGCGTGGATCCCGATCGGGTAGGCGTTCGGCGGAATGCTGTTGCGTCCCTTGATCTGGACCCAGTAATGGTTGCTGATGAGACCGAGCGCCACCATGGTGACCGCGGGGATCGTCGTCCAGATCACTTCCGCGCGGGCATTCCCGTGGGTGTAGAAGGCCTTCCGGCCCGGGCGCGCCCGATACTTCACAATGAACCAGATCAACCCGACCTCGACGAGCACGAATGCGATGCCGGTGATGATCAGGATCGCCAGGAACAGGCCGTCAATCGGTCCGGTGAATGTCGAAGCCTTGGCCGGCAGCCACCAATGCATGGGCTCTCCTCGGTTAGTTCACTTGCCCGCGAAGCTGAAGTCCGCCGTCTTGGTTTCGCTGCCCGCCACCGTCACCGTAGCGGTCTGCGTGCCGTACTTCTCGTGCCACGCCTCGATCGTGTACGTCCCGGGAGGCAGGCCCTTGAGCGTGAAACTCCCGTCCCCGCCGCTCACCCCGAAGAACGAATGGGGCAGTACCCCCAGCCACGCCTGCATCCATCCGTGCACGTTGCATTCGAGGGCCACCATGACTTCGGGTTTGTCGAACGTCTTCGTCGAGGTCATCACGGTGGGCTGGCTGATGTTGAAGGGGCGGTTGGCTTTCGCCTTCGCCTTGATGTTGTGCAGGATGCCGTCGGAATTCTTGATCCCGAGCGTCTGGCCGACCTGGATGCCGAGGACATGCGGATGGTAGCGACAGCCGTCCTGGTCGAGGGTCACCGGCCCGGCAGGCGCCGGTGCCGTGTAGCTCGCCGGGAGACCGGACTTCACATAGACGAACACGTTCGCGAGGGTGCTGTTGGAATTCACCACGACCGTTTCCTCCGTCGGCACACCCTGGTACTTCGCCTTGCACTTGGGCTCCTCGGTCATGTCGATCTTCGGCATGGCGGGCTTGGCGCCGGTGAACTTTACTTTGCCGCTGATCGTCCCGCCGCCCTGCGCGGGTGGGGCCGGCTGGCGCGTCCACGCCGCGAGGCCCAGGGCCAGCATCATACCCGTCGCTGCCACAGCTCCAAGCTTCCGCATCCTGCCTCCTCGATGAGAGTCCTGCACGCTATACCCCCGAACGCGCGGCACCATCACACGTTTCTATGAGGTGGAACGCGCGGCGCGCCGCGCCCGCCGCACGACCACGAGCCCCAGCCCGAGCGTCACGAGCATCGCCAACACCGGAGAAATGAACACGCCCGGCGGCGTGGGCCGGTCGAGCGCCAGGAAGTACCAGGTGCTCACCGCCATGCGCGAGCCGTGTTCCCCACTGGAACCGTCCCAGGCGAAGAACGCCATCGGAATCGCCCGGCCAGCCTCAAGCTGAACTTCGTTGGCGGTATCCGGCGTCGCAAGGGCGCGGGTGAGCACCAGGCGCCACTCGCCGTGTTCATAGGTCGCTTCCCCGCCCGGCGCGCCCGGAAGGGTATCGAAGCGCTCGATGCCGCGGGCCAGGCCGGCGAAGGCCCGGCGCGGCCGGCTGGTCCAGCGCCACTGATACACGGGGTCGGTCGCGGCCCCCAGCAGGAAGTAGGACCGCTCCATCCCCTGCGGCAGGTGGCGGGGGAACTGCACCGCCAGCTGGTCGGGCCACGGCTCCGCCTTGGGACCGGGAGCGGAATCGTCGCCGGCGACCGTCTCGAGGATGCGCTGCTCGAACTTGAGCCACGCCGTGTCGGGGCTCTCGGTGCGGTCGTCCCAGCTCACCCGCAGCGCGAGCGTCTTGCCGTCGTGTAGGGCTTGCACCCACACGCCCGCCACCGCCGGCGCAAACCAGCGGGACTTGTGGATGACCTGGCCCACGAGCGGGAACCACGAGCGGGCCACGCGCGTCCACGCCGAATCGTCCGGCGAGACGGGCACCGTGCCTGGGATCTGCGGCGCGTGGACCACGTCGCGCACCTCGGGCGCGGTCGTCGGCGAGAGCGAGCGCACGTACTGCGCCAGGCGCCACAGCTCCTCGTCCGTCAGAAACTTCTGATCGATCAGGTCGGCGAACGACGGCATCGGCGTGCCGTCCAGCCCGGTGCGCAGTCGCCGGTAGACGTCTTCCACTGAGCCGCCGCCGCGGAACCGCCAATTCTGGTGCAAATCGGCGGCGAAGATCGGGAAGTCGGCGTCATCCTTGAGGGTCGGCGCGGAGGGACCGTCGCCCCGCCCCTGGTCGCCGTGGCATTTGCGGCACCCGATCGAGTCGTAGAATTGGCGCCCCACCTTGAGGGCCGCGACGCTCGTCCCACCGCCCGGCGGACTCGAGAATTTCAGCGCTACGACGTGCTGGCTCGTGTCCGCAAAGAACGACGAGAAGGTCTTGATGTACGCCCGCACGTCGCGCCGCTCGGCCTGAGAGAGCCGCCCCTTCCACCCGGGCATCGCGCTGCCGGGCAGGCCCTCGTCGATCGCTCGCTCGAGATCCGCGTCGGTCGGAAGCTGGCCGCTCGCCGTCGTGCGGATCTTGTAGAGTCCGCTGGTGAAGTTGCGCGGGCGCGGTAGCATGTACGCCGCCGCCGCGCCGTCGCCGGCCCCGCCGTCGCCGTGGCAGCCAGCGCACCACTTCACATAAACCGTCTTCCCTTTCGTCGTGTCCTGCAACGGGAAAGGGGAATCGGGAATGGGGAATGGTGCGGCTCGCAGCGCGAGCAGGAGAAGGGCGCTAATCATCACCCTTCCCCCTTCCCGTTTCCCCTTTCCCGGGTTCGGTCTCCCACGTCCTCGGTTTCCACCCCGTCTGCTCATAGAGGAACAGAATCACCGACCAGACCTCCCGCTCGGTGAGGAAGTCCTCCCACACCGGCATCGCCGAGTTCCACGGCGTGCCCTCGCGGGGGAGCCCGGGCCCGCCCTTGGCGACGCGCCAGAACACGAAGCTCTCGGTGAGCTGCGCGATCGTGCCGTTGTCCTGGAAGTTCGCGGGGAGCGGGTTGAAGCCAGATGCGAAGTGTCCCTGGCCGTCGAGGTGGTCGCCATGACACGGGAGACAGTTCCGGTAATAGACGTGTTTGCCCTCCGCGAGGTACGTGGAAAGGGAGTCGGGGTGCTGCCGCAACGGGTTCTCGAGTCCTGTCAGCGTGATCGTCTTGCCCCGAAACGTGATCTCGGCGGGCGGGGCGGGGTGGATCGAGCGCAGGTTGGGCGGCGCCGCGACGGTCGTCGTGACCTGGCCGTAGGCGACGAGTCCGACCAGCGCGGTCACCCCCGCGAGCGCCACAGCGCGCACCAGCTTGAGCCGCGGCTCGATGAGCACCGCCCGGATCGGCTCCTGGAAGCGACGCCAGCGCTCTTCGTTGTCGCTGACATAGATCAGCACGCCCACGAGCACCGT
>DASQAM010000461.1:0-4040 GCA_035635735.1 Gemmatimonadales bacterium
CGGCACGCCCCGTTCCGCGAAGTAGGGGGACGCCGCGGTGCCCATGACCAACAGCGCCCCGATGACGACGGGTTCGGCGCCGTGCCCCTGCAGCTCGGTGTACGTAGCCCGGACCGCGGAGCCGGCGCTGATCGCGTCGTCAACGATGGCGAAGCGCTTGTCGCGCACCCGGCTCCTGGCGGCCCGCGGGAGATGATACTGCGCCTGGTACAACCCCTCTCCTTCCCCGGGCATGACGCGCTCCGTGAAGAAGAACTCGACCTTGAGGCCCGCGGCGAGCATCTGGGCGAGGAACGCGCCGCCGACGAGCGGCCCGCATACGCCCGCGACCTTGTGCGGTCGGAGCGCTCGAGCGAGCCGAGTGACGAAGGGACGAACCGGGGCCGGCTGGACGAACAGCCCCTCGAGATCGAGCCAGAGGTTCGAGTGGTGTCCCGATTCGAGGCGGAAGTGGCCGTGCCGGGGTGACGCGAGGCTCAGGACGTCCGCGCTCACCCCCGGCTCCACATCACTTTTGATCCGCCTGCAGTCCCCGCTCTTCGAGCAACGGCGCCACGTCCGGATCGCGCCCCCGGAAGTCGCGGTACAGCGCACCCATGTCGCCCGTCCCTCCGCGCGACAGGATCATGTCGCGGAAACGCGTGCCGTTGGCCCGCGTCATACCCCCGTGCTCCTTGAACCAGGCGTACGCGTCGTCATCGAGCACCTCGCTCCACAAGTACGCGTAATAGCCGGCGTAGTACCCGCCGTTCCAGATATGCGCGAAATAGCTGGTGCGGTAGCGCGGCGGCACCTCGGGCACGTCCACGGCAAACCGCTTCAGCGCCTGCGCCTCGAACGCGTCGACGTCGGGCTGCTGCGGGCCCACCGGCAGCGTGTGCCACGCCATGTCCAGCAACGCGGCGGCGATGTATTCGGTGGTGGCGAACCCCTGATCGAATGTGCGGGCCCGCTTGATCTTGTCGACCACCGCCCGCGGCATCGGCTGGCCCGTCTGATGGTGCTTCGCATAGTGCGCCAGCACGGTGGACTCGAGCGCCCAGTGCTCGTTGAACTGCGAGGGAAACTCTACGAAGTCCGTCGGCACGTTGGTACCGGTGAGCCGCGGGTATTGGACGCGCGTGAGCATGGCATGCAGCGCGTGCCCGAACTCGTGGAACATCGTCTTCACGTCGTCGAAGCGGAGCAGGGCCGGCTGACCGGGGGCGGGCTTCGTGAAGTTGGCGACGTTGAAGACGACGGGCCTGGTCTCGAGCAGGCCGGTGCCGTCCACGAACGAGTCTTCCCACGCCCCGCCGCTCTTGTTATCGCGCTTGAAGTAATCACAGTACCAGAGCGCGAGCGACGTCCCGTCGGCATCGAACACCTCGAACACCCGGACGTCGGGATGGTATACGGGCAAATCCGTCCGCTGTTTGAACGTCAAGCCGTACAGCCGGTTCGCGGCGAAGAAGACGCCGTCCTTCAGCACGCGGTCGAGCTCGAAGTAGGGCTCGAGCTGCGTCTCGTCCAGCGCGTACTCCGCCTTGCGCACCTGCTCGGCGTAGTACTGCCAGTCCCACGGGGCCAGCTTGAAGCCGCCACGCTGCTTGTTGATCATCGCCTGCAGCTTCTCCGCTTCGCGGCGAGCCTGGGCCGTAGCCGCCGGCACCAGGTCGCTCAACAGCTTGATCGCCGCGTCCGGCGTCTTGGCCATCTGGTCGTCGAGGACGTAGGCGGCGAGGCTCGGGTAGCCGAGCAGCTGGGCGCGCTGGGCACGGAGCTGCGCCAGCCGCTTGACGATCTGCCGCGTGTCGTTCGAGTCGCCCCGCTCGGCGCGGGTCGTCGACGCGATGAACAGCCGCTGCCGCACGGCGCGGTTTTTGAGCGAAGCCTGCGCCGGCTGCTGAGTGGTATTCTGCAGCGGCAGTACCCATTTGCCGTCGAGCTTGCGCTGGCGCGCGGCCTCGGCCGCGGCGGCGATGTCGGCGTCGCTCAGGCCGGCGAGCTCGTTCTTGTCGCCCACGACGACCGCCCCCGCCTTCGTGGCCGCGAGCAGCCGATTTTGAAAGTCGGTCGCGAGCTTCGATTCCTCCTGGTTCAGGGCGCGCAGCCGCGCCTTGTCCGGCTCGGCGAGCAGCGCGCCGGCGCGCACGAAGTCGCGGTAGTAGCGCTCGACCAGGAACGTCTGCACCGAGTCGAGACCGAGATCGGCGCGCCGCTCGTACACGCTCCTGACCCGGCGGAACAGCGAGTCGTTCAGGTGGATCGCGTCGAGATGCGCGGCAAGCCGCGGCGCTTCCTCGGTTTGGATCCGCTGCAGCGTGTCGTCGGTGTTGGCCTGCGTCATCGCGATGAACACCTTGAACGCCCGTGTGAGCAGGGCGCCCGAGCGTTCCAGCGCGACGATCGTGTTGTCGAAGCTGGGTGCCGCCGTATCCGACGCGACGCCTTCGACCTCCGCCAGCTGTCGGCGCATTCCCTCCTCGACCGCCGGCTGGTAGTCGGCGTCGTGAATCCGGTCGAACGGTGGAGCCTGGTACAGGAGCGGACTGGCGCTCGCAAACTGGTTGGAACTGCTGAACGGAGCGGCGCCGGCGGTCGCGGGCGCGGAGGCCCGATCACACCCGAGCAGGGTCGCGCCCAGAACGAGCGCCAAGCAGCGTTTAGGCAGTCGCATCGGCATGCCCACGAACGTACACCGACCGGAACAGACGCTTGATGTTTCGGCACATGGGACAAGGAAACCTTTCGAGGATTGATGGACAATTTACTTCATCGCGCCGGCACGCCGTACCCGCGCGCCATCGCCGTGGCCGCCAGGACCATCAGTACCACGAGTAGGCCCTGGACGAAGCTGATGCGCGCGAAGCGGCGCGCGGCTCGAGTGTCGGGCTCGGCCCCGCGAGCCACGGCAACGCGCCAACGAATCAGGGCGATCATCGGGCCGAGCTCGAGCAAGAGAATCGCGGCGAGCAGCCCCATCTTCGCCCAGAACAGGTGGTTGTGGAGATAGTAGAAGGCACCTTTCTCGTACCCGCCGAACGCCCGGACGAGGCCGGTGCTGATCCAGAGCAACGCGGCGATGCCCCACCAGGTATCGGCGTAGAAGACCCGCCGCAACGCGGGAACGTCGAGCCGCGCCTGCAGCGCGCGACCTCGAGCCCACGCGGCGCCGAGTCCGACACCGAGCGCGAGCAAATGAACGGCGGCCAGCAGCCATCGGATCGTCATTGTCAGTATGAATAGAAGTCGAACCCGGCCGCACGCCAGTCCGCTCCGTACAGTACGGTGACGAGTGAGTTCGGGGGGGCGCCGAGCCCTCTGGCGTAGCAGATCTGCACAACCTGCGTGCCCAATCGCGAGATGGCGCGGCCCTCCACCGGATCGCACCCGACGAACGTCCAGTCCTGTGCGCCTTTGAGCCGCCGACCGACATTCTCGCGCAGCGCATCGGAGATGAAGGCCTTGAGCCCGGGCGCTAGGTGGGCCGTTTCCACTCCGGCGGCGATGTCCTGCAGCAGACGGTCGATGGGCTGGGGTGGTTTCACCTCGGAGGGCGCGCGTCGCAGCATGTGCGGAGGCGTGAGGCGCGGCTCCAGAATCCCCGCGATCGTCACCGCCATCGCTTCGGGCAGCGATTGCTCGAGGTTATCGAGCACGATCACGGTCAGGTCGAAGTCGGGGTAACGTTGGATGGCGGTGCGGAAGCCCTGCCACGCGCCGCCGTGCCCGATGCGCCGGTAGCCCCTCTGCTGCGCGACCTGCCAGCCGAACCCGTAGGGAAAGATGCCTCCGTCGTTGAGGCGCACGGGGGTCCAGCTCGCCTCGAGCCCGGCCCGACTCGGGATCTTCCAGTGGTTCAGCGCAATCGCCCACTGTGCCAGGTCGCGGACGGTGAAATACAGCGCTCCGTCCGCCGTCGTGTTGAGCGACGGCGACACCCAGTCCTGATTCTTCAGCGTGTCGTTGACCAGGTGATACCCGGCCGCTCGGTTCGGAATGATGTCCGCTTCCGAGATAATGCGGGTCGTGCGCATGCCGAGCGGCCGAAAGACCCG
>DASQAM010000462.1:0-13853 GCA_035635735.1 Gemmatimonadales bacterium
AGCAGTGTGTCCCGGGCCACGCGCGTCGCTACGCCGGGGTTCTCGAGCTCCACCAGCTCGAGCACGTCACGCGAGCCATCCCGCTTCTCCCGGGCGACGGTGATCAGGCGACGCGTCACCCGCACGGACGGCCCGGTGGAGCTGGTGTCGTACACGTAGAGGGGACGGAGGCTGGAGCTCGACCGGCCGGGTGTAACGGGCTCCGAGAAGTAAGCGATCCCGGCGTACCAGGTCGAGACCACGTAGATCGCGGCCGAGTCGGGACGCCGGATGGTCAGGGCGTACGCGCCGCGAGCGTCGGTGCGGGTCGAGTCGATCGGCTGGCCGCCGCCGCCCATGGAGACCTCATGCAACACGACCGAGGTGCGCACGGCAGGCCGGCCGGTCGGCCCGAACAGGACCCGACCTGTGACCACTGCTTGTTGTGCCCGAAGCGCCCCGGCGAGGCACAACAGCAACGCCGTGCTACGGAGTGAACTTCCCGAAATCTTCAGGATCGAGGTTCTGGAGGTAGGTTTTCAGCGCGTCGGGATCGAGCGGCGCCGTGCCCGACTCGCCGCCGGCCTCTCCGGTCTCGACCGACGTGAGCGCGAGCAGGGTCTCGCTCGTGAAAATAGGCGCCTTGAGCCGCAGCGCGACCGCGATCGAATCGGACGGCCGGGCGTCGATCTGGATCACCGCGTCGCCACGGTAGATGTGCAGCTCGGCGTAATACGTGTTGTCCTTCACCTGAGTGATGATGACTTTCCGCAGGTCTGCGCCCAGGCCGAGGATCACCTGCTTCAGGAGATCATGGGTGAGCGGCCGCGCGAACTTCACGCCCGCAAGCTCCATGGCGATGGCGCTCGCCTCGGCGGGGCCGATCCAAATCGGCAGCACCCGCTCCCCTTCCTGCTCCTGGAGGATGACCACCGGCGTGTTGGTCGTGCGATCGAGTCCCAGATGCGCGACCCGAACCTGAATCTGGTTCGCGCTCAGGTCCCCATCTCCCACGATGCCAGGTACTTCTGCTGCTCAGGCGTCAGCGTATCGATTACGACCCCCATCGCGGCGAGCTTCAGCTTGGCGACTCCCTCGTCCAGGTCGCGCGGGATCCGGTGCACATCCTTCGTGAGCTCCCGGGCGTGCCGCACGACGTGCTCGGCGGCGAGCGCCTGATTCGCAAACGACATGTCCATCACGCTCGCGGGGTGGCCTTCCGCCGCCGCCAAGTTGATGAGCCGGCCGTCGGCGAGTACGAAGACGCGCTTCCCGCCCAGCCGCCATTCATCCACAAGCTCGCGGACCCGGGTGGGGCCCTCTGCCACCTGTTTCAGGCCGTCCAGATCGATCTCGACATTGAAGTGACCCGAGTTGGCAAGCACCGCGCCGTCTTTCATCGCGCGCATGTGCTCCACGCGGAGCACGTGCGTGTTCCCCGTTAGCGTCACGAAGACGTCGCCGACCGCTGCGGCCTCGGCCATCGGCATCACGCGATAGCCGTCCATCTGCGCTTCGAGTGCCTTGAGGGGGTCGATCTCCGTAACGATCACGTTCGCGCCTGCTCCACGCGCCCGGAGCGCGAAACCGCGGCCGCACCAGCCGTAGCCCGCCACCACGATGGTGCTCCCGGCGACGAGCAGGTTCGTGGCCCGCAGAATGCCGTCGAGCGTCGACTGGCCTGTCCCGTAGCGGTTGTCGAACAGATGCTTCGTGTCGGAATCGTTCACGGCAATGACCGGGAACTGCAGCACGCCGTCGCGCGCCATCGCCTTGAGCCGGATGACGCCCGTCGTGGTTTCCTCAGTGGAGCCTGCCACGCCGGCGACGAGCGCCTTGCGGTCGGCGCCCGACAGCGTCTCGACCCAGCGCCGGACCGGCGGTGCCAGGTCGTCGAGCCGGTTGAGCGCGATCATATGGAGCGCACCGACCAGGTCCGCGCCGTCGTCCATCGTGATGTCGGGGCGATGCGCCAGCGCTGCCCGGATGTGCTCGTAGTAGGTAGCGTGGTCCTCACCCTTGATCGCGAACACCTTGATCCCGTGGTCCTTGACGAGATGCGCAGCGACGTCGTCCTGTGTCGACAACGGGTTCGACCCGCACAACGCCACATCGGCGCCGCCCGCCTGGAGGGTGACCGCGAGGTTGGCCGTCTCCGTGGTGACGTGCAAACACGCGGAAAGGCGCCGTCCTGCCAGCGGTCGTTCCCGGGTGAAGCGCTCCCGCAGGAGGCGCAGCACCGGCATGGAACGCTCCGCCCACTCGGTGCGGCGGCGTCCCTCGGCGGCCAGGCTCAGGTCCTTGACGTCGGAAGGGGCGGTGCGGGCCGTCGTGGTCATGCAGTCCCTTTCTTGGAGGAGTAGTGCTTGGAGCGTTGCACGGCGAGCCGGAGGTCTTCCACGCGGTTCGCGTGCTCCCACGTGAACAGGTCGACTTCGCGATCCCCGTCCTTGTCCACGTAGCGCCGGCGCTCGGGCGCGCGACCGAAGTGCCCGTAGGCAGCGGTGGCGCGGTAGATCGGATGGCGCAGGTTCAGCGCCTTGTTGATGCCCAGCGGCGTGAGGTCGAATACGTCGCGGACCGCGTCCTCGATGGCCTCGTCAGGCACGACGCCGGTACGGAACGTGTCGATCATCACGGACACGGGCTGTGCCACGCCGATGGCGTACGCCACCTGCGCCTCGCACCGGGAGGCGAGCTTCGCCGCCACGACGTTCTTTGCGACCCAGCGCATCGCATAGCAGGCCGAGCGGTCGACCTTCGAGGGGTCCTTGCCGCTAAAGGCCCCCCCGCCGTGACGCGCCATGCCGCCGTAGGTGTCCACGATGATCTTGCGGCCGGTGAGCCCCGCGTCCCCCTGCGGGCCCCCCACCACGAAACGACCGGTCGGGTTGATGAGGATATCCGCATCGGCGACCTCGAAGCCCGCGTCGGCGAGCACCGGCCGGACCACGAGCGCGATCACACCCTCGCGCAGCTCCACGTTGTCGATCTTGTCCGAGTGCTGGGTGGACACTACCACCTTACTGATCCCGACCGGCCGCATACCCTCGTACACGACGCTGACCTGGGTCTTGCCGTCGGGGCGGAGCCACGGGAGATCCCCTGCCTTGCGCACCGCGGCGAGCCGCTCCGCGAAGCGGTGGGCCAGCACGATCGGGAGCGGCATGAGCGACGGCGTCTCATCCGACGCGTAACCGAACATCATCCCCTGGTCGCCCGCGCCCCCTCTGTCCACGCCCAAGGCGATGTCGCCCGACTGGCGGTCGATGGTGGTGAGGATGGCGCAGGTTTGGGCGTCGAAGCCGAAGCTCGCGTCCGTGTAGCCGATCGCGCTGATCGTCCCCCGCACGATGTCGGGAATGTGGACGTACGTGGAGGTGGTGATCTCCCCGGCGACGACGGCCATGCCCGTGGTGACGAGCGTCTCGCAGGCCACGCGGGCGGCGGGGTCTTTGGCGATGATCGCGTCGAGGACCGCGTCCGAGATCTGGTCGGCGATCTTGTCGGGATGACCTTCCGTCACCGACTCGGAGGTGAAGACGTGGCGCTGCGCGGGCATGTGCCTGTCCGACCTAGGGTTAGACGTTCAAGCTAGCGGCGCGCCGTCCGGCGGGCAACCGGGTCTCGGGGTCGAGCAGCTTCAAGTCGACGGCTTCCGCGAGCGCGAGTCGCAACAGGTCGAGCACATCGGCCGCGGTGCGCGCGGCGAGCGCCTGCTCGGCCGCGACGCGCGCGCGCGCCGCGCTCACCTGACGCACCGTCCACTTGACGAGCGGCAGCGCTGGTGGCGCGACGGACAACGTCTCGTAGCCGAGGCCGATCAGCAGGAACGCCGACAGCGGCTCCGACGCCATCTCGCCGCACACGCTCACGGACTTGCCCGCTCGGCGCGCCGCGTCCGCCACGATTTTGAGGAGCCGCAGCACGCTGGGATCGTGCGGCGTGAACCGGTCGGCGAGCCGCGCGTTGCCGCGGTCGACCACCAGGGTGTACTGCGTGAGGTCGTTCGTGCCGACGGACAGAAAGTCCACCTCCGCCGCGAGTCGGTCGGCCAT
Source organism: Gemmatimonadales bacterium (assembly GCA_035635735.1). GTDB lineage: Bacteria > Gemmatimonadota > Gemmatimonadetes > Gemmatimonadales > GWC2-71-9 > AG41. Next base: position 4,038 of record DASQAM010000462.1, read on the forward strand.
CACGGCGGCCGCCGGCGTCTCGACCATGACACCCAGCGGCAGCGACGTCGCGGCCGCGACACCCTCCCGCGCCAGCTGCGCGGCCTGCTCGGCCACCAGTGCGCGGGTGCGATCCACTTCGTCGAGACGCGTGACCAGCGGGATCATCAGCCACACGTCGCCGTACTTCGCCGCCCGCAATGCCGCGCGCACCTGCGTTCGGAAGATGTCCGGTCGATCGAGACACACCCGGATGGCCCGCCAGCCAAGCTGGGGATTCATTTCCGACGGCGCGCGGAACGGCGCCGGGAGCTTGTCCCCACCCAGGTCGTACGAGCGGACGATCACGGGATGGCCCGGAAACGCCTGCGTCACCCGCCGGAAGTATTCGGCCTGCTCGTCCTCGGTCGGCAGGTCATTGTGCCCGGTGATGAGGAACTCCGTGCGCAACAGCCCCACGCCTTCCGCCCGGTGGTCCTGCGCGGCCTTGATCTCGTCGGGAAGATCCACGTTCCCCCGCAGCACGATGCGGACCCCGTCGGTCGTGACGGACGGCCGATCGAGGACCTCCTCGAGCTGCAACCCGAGCTCCCGCCGCCGCAGCTCTCGCGCCTGCGCCTCGGCGATTTCGTGAGGCGTCGGCTGGAGCAGCACCGTACCCCGCGTGCCGTCCATCACCACCATCGTGCCGGTCTCGATGCGGTCGATGGCTCCGGCGACGCCGAACACCGCCGGGATCCCGATCGAGTGCGCGAGGATGGCGGCATGCGACGTCCGCGTCCCTTCTTCGCTCACCAGCCCGACGACATGCTCGCGATCGAGCTGCACGGTGAGGCCGGGCGAAAGCTCCTTCGCGACCACGACGGTGGGTTGGCTGATGCTCTCCCACAGCTCGTCCGAGCCGCGGTGCATCAGGTGCTCGATCACGCGGACCGCGACGCCCGAGAGGTCCGCCAGCCGATCCTTGAGGCGCGGGCTCCCGGTCGCGGCCCACATGTCACGTACCTCGAGCGCCTTGAACTCGTACGCCTTCTCGGCAGCGAGGAGGTTCTCGCGAATCAGGTCCGCGACGCCGGACAGAAACTCCTTGTCCTCGAGCATCAAGATCTGGGCGTCGAAGATGCGCGCCTCGTCGACGCCGGCGCGGTCCTCGGTCTTTTCCTTCAGCGCCTGGAGGTAGCGCTTCACATCCTTTACCGCGGCTCGCAGGCGGCGTACCTCCTTCTCCACCTGTGAGCGCGGCACTACCCGGTGCGGGACCTCGGGCATGGTCCAGCGCACCACGATCGCCACGCCGACGCCGATCCCGGGGGACACACCGATCCCCTTGAGCTGCCGGTCGCTCATTCGCGCCCCTCGTTTTCCCGCTGCTCCGCGTCCCGCAGCTCGGCCTCGCGCAGCTCTTCCGTCAGGTGCATCTCGTGGAACCCGTCGGCGACAAGAGCCAGCAGCGCCGCCATCGCCGATTCCGCATCCTCGCCGTCGGTCTTGATGGTCAGCGACGATCCGCACTCCGCCGCGAGCATCATCACGCCCATGATGCTCTTCCCGTTCACGGCGAGATCGTCCTTGCGGACTTCGACCGCCGACTTGAAGCGGCTGGCGAGCTTCACGAACTCCGCCGCCGGCCGCGCGTGCATGCCGAGCGGGTTCACGATCTTGGCGTCGCGCTCGATCACGGCCATAACCAACCTGCCAGCGCCGCGACGGCGAGCAGGGCGAGGCCCAGCCGCAGCCCGGTGAGGCGCGCCCGCTGCCACCACAACAGCGCAAACCCGCCCGCGACCACGCCCGCCAGGGCCACCCGCGCCCAGCCGAAAAACGCGCTGCTCAGGTACTGCGCCACCAGCGGCAGGGCCGCCCCGATGACGAGCGCCATCGCCGGCCCGGACAACGCCGTGGCGCGCTGCAGCAGTGGCTCGCGCAGCGCCTGCGCCACCCGCGCTCCATAGGTCCAGCCGGCGCGCAGGGCCCACCAGCGCAGGGCCACGTGCCCGACGTTGTAGATGACGACGAAGCCCAAGATGGCCGGGAGCCCGAGACCGAGGGCGACGCCGATGAGCGCCAGCCCCGAAGTGAACGGCAGCCATCCCGCCCACACGAGCCGGTCGCCGAGCGAGCCGAGCGGCCCGCACAACGCGGTGCGTAAGCGCTCGACCTGCTCGGGCGGGACACCGTCGTGCTCCGCCCGCGCCGCGGCGCCGACCGCGAGGCCGCACAGGTACGGGTGCGCATTGAAGAAGCGCGCTCCCCGCGCCACGGCGGCGCGGTACGCCACCCCGTCCGCTCCGCCCTCGGTCCGCAGGTCCCGCAGCAGCGCCTCCTCGGCGACGCCGATGCCGATGCCCTGCATCCGCTCGTAGTTCCAGGACCCCTGCACCGTGAATAGACGGAGCAGGCTGCGGACGAGCCTGGGGCCCGCGCGGGTCGGCGGGGAGCTCATCGCAGCCACGCGACGACCGTGCCGCCCACGACCCCGGCCGCGAACCAGCGCAGACCGGGACCGCGGCCCACGAGGCGCAGGGTGCCCGCCGTCCCCGCCGCGAGCGCCGCGCCCACCGCCGCCACGTTGAGGAGCGCAACCCCGTGCGGCGGCAGCGCGCCGGCAAGATAGACCCGAGCCATTTGCGCCAGGACGAGGCCGAACGCGGTCACGACGGCCGCTCGCACCGCGTCGCGCAGGATCCCCGCCGCGTGTACGCGCTCGAGTACGCGCGGGTCGCCGGCTTCGAGCGCAGCCGCGGCGCGCCGCACGGCCCGGGTGTTGAGCTGCCGCAGCGCGTGCAGGCTGAGTCCGCCGACCATCCCCGTGATGAGTCCGACCAGCGCGCCGAGCCCGAGCCCCAGCGTGCCGGTCGCCGCATGCGCCGCGCTGACGGCCGCGACGGTGGCGGGTCCGTACTCGGGGTAGCGGGTCGCTCCCATCGGCAGGATGTCGTACTGGAACAGCTCGAACAACACGCCGAGCTGGAGTCCCGTCGCGACGTCGCCCAGCATCGCGCCCGCGATCGCCCCGGCGACGAGCGGCCGCGCGATCATCATCTGCGGCACACTCACGAGGTCCAGTCCCACGAGCGTGCCCCACGCGAGCAACAGGAGCTGCAGCTCGAGACTCATGTGAAGTCCTCGAGCGGCACCGGGGCTGCCGTTGGGACGTCCTGAGCCGTCACCTCGACTCCCCGTGCGGCGAGCGTCTTGAGCTGGACGGCCTCCGCGTCGCTCAGGTAGACGTAACGCAAGCGTTCCGACCGTCCGGGGCGGTGGTGCAGGCCGCCGACGTTGACGCGGCTCACGCGGTGCCTGTTCGCGGTGAGGGCCGCGAGTGTGCCGATGTCGCCGGCCACGAGGATGCCGACGCGGCCGTCGCTTTCCCACTCCGGAAGGCCCGCCACGGCTTCCTCGGTCGAGGCGAATACCACCTCGATGTCGGGCGGCACGCCCATGCGGTAGAGCTCCTGCTCCCAGGCGCTGGCTCGCACGGCGTCGTCCACCAGCACGATGAACCCCACGTTCAGCGGTTTCCCCCACCCCACGACCACCTGGCCGTGGATCAGTCGATCGTCGATGCGATACAGGGCGATGCTCATGCCGCGGGCGTGCGGATCGCGCGGCTCCCCGCCTCGGCCGCGCGTCGCGCCGCGTCGCCCGGCGGGAGATCACGGTGGAACACGAAATCGAGCAGCATCGCGAGGTTCACGCCTGTGACCACCGCCACGTCGGTCTTGCCGCGCGCGAGCCGCACCGAGCTCGTCAGACACGAGCCGCCGGGCAGGTCGACGAACAGGACGGCCGGTTTGTTATCGATCGCCTGGTTGAGGCGCTCGGCCAGGGCTCCCGTGTCGCAGCCGTCATTCGACACCGGGACGAGCGCGTCGCGCACGCCGGTGATCGCGGCGACCGCCGCGAGCAGGGCCTGAGCGACAGCCGCGTGGGAGACGATCACTCCGCGCAGTGGCTCACTCATTGTCTTCCTCGAGATACTCCTGGAGCTGACGGCGCTCGGCCAGCCGCTTGAGCAGCCGATCGTTGAATGCCCGCGCCGAATCTACGCCGCTGTAGCGCAACAGGTGATTCATCGCGACGACCTCACACACCACCGTGAGGTTCTTCCCCGGGTTGAGCGGCACGGTGACGATTGGCAGCGTGACCTCGAGCACCTGGGTGGTCTGGCCGTCGATCCCGGTGCGATCGTACTCGCGCGTCGCATCCCAGTCCTCGAGCTGGACGACCACCTCGATACGCTTCTGCTGCCGCACGGCACGGACGCCGAACAGCGCGCGGATGTCGATCAGCCCCACGCCCCGGATTTCCATGTAGTGCTGGGAGAGCTCGTGCCCCCGACCGATCAGCACGTCGTTCCCCCGACGCGTGATGTGGACGACGTCGTCCGCGACCAGCCGATGGCCCCGCTCCACGAGATCGAGCACGCACTCGCTCTTCCCGATCCCCGAGCGGCCGAGGAACAGCAGGCCCACGCCGAACACGTCGGCGAGCGACGCGTGCACCGTGGTGGCCGGCGCGAAAGCGTCGTCCAAGAACGGCTTGAGGCGGCGGTAGAACTCCGCGGTCTTGAGTCGGGTGCGGATCACCGCCACACCTTTGGCGCGCGCCAGGTCGACGAGCTCGGGCGGCGGCTCCTGCCCCTTCGAGATGACGACGCACGGCAGTTCGAACTGCAGCAGCGTCTCGAGAGCGCGACGGCGCGCGGCGGCGTCGAGCGATGCGAGGTAGGTAACCTCGGTTTCGCCGAGGATGTGGATGCGATGCGCGGCGAACCGCTTGGTGTACCCAGCGAGCACGAGCCCCGGGCTCGACGCTTCGGGGGTGGGAATCTCGCGATCGAGCCCCACGTCTCCCGTGAGCGCCTCGAGCTGCAACAGATCGCCTTTGCGCTCGAGCAGGTCGCGTACCTTGGGTTTCGTCACCGGGGCTCGCGCTCCAGGGCGCGGCGGCGCGGGGCCGCACGCCGCCGGGTCGGGTCCTTGTCGAGCTGTCGCCGCACCTTGGCCACCGCGAGGTCCAGCGCGGTGCGGTGGTCCGCCCCGCGCGCGGTACCCACGTGTACTGCACCCCGCCCGGTGTGCAACCGCACTTCCACGGTCGGGCGCCCGTGATCGGCCACGAACACGACACGCCCATCATGCGGCCGCGGCGCGATGCGCGCGAGGCGCTCGAGCCGCTCCCGAGCCCGCGCGCGCAGCTCGTCGGGAATCTCGCAGTGGCGTGCCGTGATGGTGATCCGCATCGGTCAGCCTCCCTGAGCGATGATCCGCTGGAGATGCGCTTCCGTCGCCCGGGCCGCCCGCTCCCAGGAGAGCTGCTCCGCGAAGGTGCGGGCCCCGCGACCCAGCCGCGCCACGAGCGTGGGATCGGTGGCGAGCGCAAGCATCCGGTCCGCGAGCGCGCGCGCATCACCGTGCGGCACCAGAAAGCCGGTCTCGGCGTGCCGGACCGACTCCCGGAGGCCGGGACTGTCGGACGCGAGCGCGGGGGTACCACACGCCGCCGCCTCCACGTTCGAGATGCCCCACCCCTCCTTCGGGCTCGCCAGCACGACCGCCCACGCACGTCGCAGCAGCCGACGCTTATCCGTCTCGGACACGAACCCGAGGAACCGTGCGGCCTCGCCCAGGTCCAGCGTCCCCGCCAGGCGCTCGAGGCGCGCGCGGTCGTCGCCCCCTCCGGCGATTTCGAGGACCAGGTCGGGACGCGCCTGGCGCGCGAGTGCCAGCGCCCGGAGGGCGATCTCCACTCCTTTATAACGCTTCAGACGCCCCACGTACAAGAACGTCGGCTCGCGGGCTCGCGGTTCGGCGGCGTCGGGGGCATACCAGGTCGCATCAACGCCTGGATAAATGACTTCGATCCGCTCCCGCGGCACCCCCCGGCGCACGAGGTCGTCGCGCGTGCTCTCCGAGATAGCGTGAAACCACGCGCGGCGATACGCCCAGGGGATCGGCCGCTCGGCCGCCCACACCACGCCGGCGATCGGCCAGCTCGCTTCCCGGAACGCGGTCGAACCGAAGAGGTGTGGCACGAGGGCGCAGAACGGCCGATCGGTAAGCGTCGGGAGGAAGAGCGGGAGCTTGTTGATGTCCTCGACCACGACGTCATAGGGGTTCGCCCGCAACAACCGGCGCACTACGCCGCGCGCGTGCAGCGCGAAGGTGTGTCGCCCGCCAAAGCGCTGCACCCGGAGGCCATCGAGGTGCGCCTCGCGCAGCGCCCCCGGCCAACCGCTTGCCACCAGGTCGATCGCGTGGCCGCCGCGCGCCAGGCGACCGAAGATCTCGTGCAGGTGCGTCTCCGCACCTCCGGCGTGTGGATTCTCGCGGTCGTTCCAGTTGACGAGCAGGATTCTCACAGCGCGCCGGATTCCCGCGCCACGGCGTCGAGCACGCCGTTCACGAACCCCGGTGCCTTGGCGCCCGCGAACCAATGCGCGAGCTTCACGGCTTCATCGATGACCACGCGGGGCGGCGTCGAGCCCTCAGCCAGCTCCGCGAGCGCGAGCCGGAGGATGTTGCGCTCGATCACGCCGACGCGCTCCAGCCGCCAGTGTTCGGCGGCGTCCGCGACCCGGACGTCGAATTCGGGGAGACCGGCGATCGCCTGGGCCGCGAGGTCGGCACCGCGGTCGTAGCCCTCCGGGAGGCAGCCGTAGGCCGCCGCGACCCGGCTCACGACCGTTTCGATCGACGGCCGGCCGGAGAGGTCCCAAGCGTAGAGGAGCTGTAGCGCGCGGGCGCGGGCCTTAGTCTCGGGGCGCTGCACGCGTGAGCTGGCCCAGGACGTCGGCCGTGGAGAGGGCCGCGTCGACCGCCTCGTACCCCTTGTTGCCGGCGGCTCCGCCGGCCCGGGCCAGGGCCTGCTCCAGCGTGTCGGTGGTGAGCACCCCGAAGCCGACCGGGAGCCGGTGCGCCAGCGCGACGTTGCCGAGCCCGCGCGTGGCTTCGCCCGCGACGTACTCGAAATGGGGGGTCTCGCCCCGGACCACGCACCCCAGCGCGACGAGCGCCGCATACCGCCCGGTCGCGGCCGCCGCTTCGGCCGCGACCGGCAGCTCGAACGCGCCCGGCACCCAGATCACGTCCACCCGCGCCTCAGGCACTCCCTTGTCGCGGAAGCACTCGCGCGCGCCGTCCAAAAGGCGTGCGGTGACGAGCTCATTGTAGCGGCTGACGAGGACGGCCACGCGACCTTCTCGCGGCGCGCGCGGCGCACCCTGAATCTCGGCCACAGTCAGTGGGTCAGCAGGTGGCCGAGCTTGTCCCGCTTGACGTCCAGGTAGGAGCGGTTCTCGTCGGAGGGTGTCATCACGATCGGCACGCGCTCGACGATCTCCAGGCCGTAACCCTCGAGCCCCACGAGCTTCATCGGGTTGTTGGTGAGCACGCGGATCGCGGAGAGGCCCAGGTCCAGGAGGATCTGCGCCCCGATGCCGTAGTTGCGCAGATCGGGCTTGAAGCCAAGCTCGCGGTTCGCTTCGACGGTGTCGTGGCCGGCGTCCTGGAGCTCGTACGCCTTCAGCTTGTTGAGGAGCCCGATACCCCGCCCCTCCTGGTCGAGGTACACCACCGCGCCCCGGCCCTCCGCGGCGATCATGCGCATCGCCGAGTGCAGCTGCCACCCGCAGTCGCACCGCCCCGAGCCGAACACGTCGCCGGTGAGGCATTTGGAGTGCATCCGCACCAGAACGTTCTTGCGGTCCTGCACGTCCCCATAGACCAGCGCCACGTGCTCGGCCGCGTCCACGTCGTTGCAGTAGCCCACGATGCGGAACTCGCCGAACGGCGTCGGCAGGCGCGCCTGGGCCACGGCGTGCACCAACCGCTCGTGCGCCAGCCGGTACGCCACGAGCTCGGCGACCGTGATGAAGGTCAGCTCGTGTTGCGCGGCGAACCGCTCCAAGTCCTCCTGCCGCGCCATGGAGCCGTCCGGGTTCAGGATCTCGCAGATCACTCCCGCCGGATACAGTCCCGCGAGGCGCGCGAGATCCATGCTCGCTTCCGTCTGGCCGACCCGCTGCAGCACCCCGCCCGGACGCGCCCGCAGCGGGAACACGTGCCCGGGGCGCCGCAGGTCGGAGGGCACGCTGGCCGGATCGACCGCCACCCGGATGGTGGCGGCGCGGTCCGCCGCCGAGATGCCGGTGGTGACGCCGAAACGAGTGGCGGCGTCGATCGACACGGTGAAGGCGGTCTCGTGCGCCTCGGTGTTGTGCTCGGCCATCTGGGTCAGGCCCAGGGCCTGACAGCGCTCGGGCAGGAGGGTAAGGCAGATCAACCCGCGCGCGTGTGTCGCCATGAAATTGATCATCGCGGGGGTGACCTTCTCGGCGGCGCCGACCAGATCTCCCTCGTTTTCACGGTTCTCGTCGTCGGCCACGATCACCAGCTTGCCGGCGCGGATGTCCGCGATCGCCTGTTTTATCTTGCGGTGCTGCATAGTTGCCTCACGTACTTCCCGAGTACGTCTCCCTCGACATGAACGCGGTCGCCGACGCCGAGCGTGCCGAGCGTAGTGTGCTCGCGCGTAAACGGGATCAACGAGATCTGCACGAGATCCTTCCCCGGCAGCTCGTTGATCGTGAGACTCACGCCGTCCACCGTGATCGCGCCGTGCGGAATCGAAACCTCCCGCACCGCGTCGGGCACACGCAGGTCGTACACCCATGCGTCGCCACGCCGCGCGACTCGCTGCACCACCGCGACCCCATCCACGTGCCCCTGGACGATGTGGCCTCCCAGCCGATCCGTCGCGCGCAGTGCACGCTCCAGATTCACGGGGCGCCCCGCCGCGTACTCGCCGAACAATGTACGCCCCTCCGTCGTCTCCACCACGTGCACCGTGAATCCACCTGGCAATGCCCGCTCGACGGTGAGACAGGCGCCGTTCACCGCGATGCTCTCACCCTTCTTCAGACCCCTGTAGGGGGCCTGGATCTTGAGCGTGAGCCCCGTTTCTCGGTTGCCGTTTCCCGCTTGCCGCGTCGCCTTCGCGATTCGGCCCACGGCACTTACGATCCCGGTAAACATAGCCGCCTATCCAATACCAATAATGTATCAGAGCCCAGAGCCCTTCGCTCCACCGGCGTCCAGCGCGGCTCCTCGGCGAGTGGCTGCGGCGGAACCCCGGGAAAGGCCGGAACGGCGCCTTCTCCGAGCCACACCGGCGCCTGCACCCAATAGAGTCGGTCCACCAGACCGTCGGCGAGGAGGCGCGCGCCCAGCGCCCCTCCCCCCTCGCACAAGAGCGACTGGATCCCGGCGTCGCGCAACATGCGGAGTCCGTCCCGCAACGTCGTGGGGCGGAACACGCGCACGCCGCTGTTCTCAAGCTGTGTGACGCTCGACGACGGCGCATCCAGCGACGACATGACCCACGTCGGCACCTCACGCGCCGTGCTCACGAGCTGCACGCCCAGGTTGAGCATCGCGCGCCGGTCGAACACGACGCGCACGGGCGGCCGGCGCGGCGTGACCACGCCGCGCACCGTGAGCTGCGGGTTGTCACGGAGCGCGGTCGTGCCGCCGACCGCGATCGCGTCGAACCCGGCGCGCAGCCAGTGTACGTGCTCGCGCGCCGCTTCACCGGAGACCCACTGCGAGCTGCCGGCGGCGTCGGCAATGCGGCCGTCGATCGACGTGGCGAGCTTGAGCGCGACGAACGGTCGCTCCGCCTGCTCCCGCGCGAACAGGAACGGGGCGTTGAGCGCCGCAGCCGCCTCGGCGAGCAGGCCGATCGACACCGTCACGCCCTTGGCGCGCAGCACCGCGGCACCGCCCCGCGCCTGTGGGTCCGGGTCGAGCACCGCCGCGACGACGTGGGTCACGC
>DASQAM010000463.1:0-3969 GCA_035635735.1 Gemmatimonadales bacterium
GAGGATTCGCAGGGCGTGGCGCGACTCGGCGATCGAGTGGCGCGTGACGAGGTCGGCCTCGCCCGGGGCCGATACGGTGCCGGCCAGCACCGTGCCCACGGCCTCGACCAGATCGGCCCGCGCGATGGGTTTGGTGAGATACGCCTGGATACCCAGCTGCCGGCACCGCTCGCCGTCGCCGCGCTGCCCCGCCGAGGTGAGGATCAGGAGCCGTGTCGCCGCCAGCGTGCGATCGGCGCGCACGGCCGTGGCGAGCTCGAAGCCGTCCTGGTCGGGCATCTGGGCGTCGAGGATCGCGAGGTCATACGGCGCCCCCGCTCGCGCGGCGCGGCGCAGCGCCTCGAGACCGGCATCGGCGCGGGGCGCCTCGTGGACGGCCATCCCCTCCGCCCCCAGCATGTCTCGGACGATGCGGCGGTTGGTTTCGTTGTCATCCACCACCAGGAGCCGGCGCCCGCCGAGGGAGACCGTGGCGCGGGCCGTTGCTTGCGCCGCCTCGAGCGGGAAGGTGAGGGCGAAGCTGAATTCGCTGCCGTCGCCCACGTCGCTCGTGACGGCCAGCTCACCGCCCATCAGCGCCACCAACCGGCGCGAGATCGCGAGGCCGAGGCCCGTCCCGCCGTAGCGGCGCGTCATTGAGGCGTCCGCCTGCGTGAACTCCTGGAAGATGGTACCGAGCTGCTCCGGCGAGATGCCGATCCCCGTGTCCCGCACGCGGAACTGCACGGTCGCCCCGCCGCCGTCGCGCCGAGCCACGCTGGCCGACACGTCCACCTCACCTTGATCCGTGAACTTGATCGCGTTGCCGATCAGGTTCATGAGCACCTGGCGCACCCGGGTCGGATCGCCCCGCACCATTTGCGGAACGTCGGGCAGCACGTCCACGGTCAGCTCGAGGTGCTTCTCGCGAGCCCGGACGGCGAGCAGGGTGGCGGTCGCGTGCACCACCTTGGGCAGGTCGAACGGGATCGCTTCGAGCTCGAGATGCTCCGCTTCGATCTTCGAGTAGTCCAGGATGTCGTTGAGGATGGTGAGCAATGCCTCGGACGAGGTGCGCACCAGCTCCAGGGCGCGCCGCTGCTCCGGGGCCAGCTCCGTGTCCAGCACCAGCTCGACGAAACCGAGCACCGCATTCATCGGCGTGCGGATCTCGTGACTCATGTTGGCCAGGAAGGCGCTGCGGGCCCGGGCCACACGCTCCGCGAGGTCGCGGGCCTCGCGCATGGCCGCTTCCGCCGCCTTGCGATCGCTGATGTCCTCGTACAGGGCGACGAGCGCGCCGTCGGCGGCGGCTTTCACGGCGGCGGCCGAGAGGCGGACCTGGATGCGTTGGCCGTCCTTGCGCATTCGCTCGAGCTCCACCCGAACGACTTCCCCCCGTCGAACCCGCGTCTCCAAGTCGCTCGACTCGGAGCGCAGGGCCTCCGGCACGATCAACCCGTTAATCCCGACGCCCACGACCTCGGCCGCGGCATACCCGAACAGGGCCTCAAACGCCGGGTTCACGCTGCGCACCACGCGCTGGTCGTCCAGCACGGCGATGGCCACAGGCGTGCTCGCGATCAGGGCGTCGAGGTAGGCGTGCTGACGGGCCAATTCCTGGGTGGATCGCTCCAGCAAGGCCGATGCTCGGACTCGATCGGCGAACGTGCGGTGAGCACGCCGATGCACCCGGTCCATGCCCCAGGCGAACATCGCGATCAGGACGATCGCCAGAACATGTTGCCGGGTGTGGCCCTGCAAGAGGATGCCGATGGGCAGCGGGCTCAGTACGGTCAGCAGGAGGTAGAGGAAGCTGCGCCGGTCGCCGACCAGCGTACCGGTCGCACCAGCCACCAGACCTGCGAGCACCACGAGGATGAGGGCCGCCTCGTCGAGGCCCAGAGCCGGGATCGCCGCAGCGGCTCCGAAGCCCCATGCCAGGCCCACCCCGGCCACTGTCAGGCGTACTCCCCGCAGGGCTTCCTCGGCGGAGAGGCTGCGTTTTGTGGCGCGCAGACGCCACCAGCTCCGCAACCCAGAGGCGGCCGCGACCGCGCCGACCCACCCGAGCGTGAGTCCGACCGGCTGGGAATTCCACACCACGGCGGCGACCACCGCGACGAGCACGATATGGACCGACTCGGCAAGCGGGCCGCCCGCGAGCAGCTGCCGGACGGCTGCACGTCGCACCTCGGCTTGGACGCGGGGCTCCTCGTCGGCGGCGAGCGCCGCCGGGTCTCGAGACATGGCTCTATTTGGGGTCGTCACCGTCGGTTGCGCAACATCGCGAGACCGCCGCGGCCAGGATAGGGCGTTTTTGCGGCACCGTGGGGCGCCGATGCGACAGGTTTACGCCGACCTGGTCTCCAGGGCCTCGCTGATGGCGGCCAGCAGCACTTCGGTCTGTACGGGTTTCACCAGGATGGGCGGGACGCCCAGCGCCTCCACACGCTTCCGGGTTTCGGCGTCGCCGCGGCCGGTGATGACGAGCACGGGGATGGCGGCGAGCGTCTCGATCTTGCGGAGCCGCTCCAGCACGAGAAACCCGTCACCGGCGGGGAGTCCCAGATCGAGCAGAATGAGGTCGGGCCGCTCGCGGTTCACGACCGTCAGGGCCGAGGCAGCGTCGGCCGCCCGGGCCACGGTGTAGCCGTTGGCTGCCAGCCGGGCCTCCAGGTCCGCACGCGCGACGGGGTCGTCCTCGATGACGAGGATTTTCTGGCGGCCGGAGCCTCCGCGCCGACGAGACGGTTTCATCCCACGTCGCTGTGGTCTCGCACTGTTATTTATCTATATGAGGCGGCCGTGCCATTCGCCAGAGTTTCCCCCGAAACCCCCGATGGCGACGCCACAACGAAAGGCGTAGCCCTGACCGCGCGATGCTCATGTGCCTCGGGGGCCTGGTCCTGATAGCCCGGCCGTAGCGAGCGCCAAGGCTTCTGCCACCGCCCGGTCCACAGCTTGGAGCAGCTCAGGGCCGGGCTTACCATCGGTGAACTGCTGGCTGGTCGCGTACACCCCGCCCGCGATCACGGTAGCCCCGAGACTCGCGAACAGCGGGCGGAGCCCGTGGTCTACGGAAAGTGCATGCGCGAGTCCATGGCCCGTCACCAGCGGGACGCCGATCGTCCCGATCAGGCTGTCCTGCGGCAGCAGGTCGAAGAACACCTTCAGCAGCCCGCTGTACGTCGCTCGGTACACCGGGGTCCCCGCCACGATGATCCCGGCGTGCGTCGCCGCCTCGAGCGCTGTCGTCACCGTGGCAGCCGTCCCCCGGCCGAGTAGCGGCTCGGCGGGGAGCGCCGCGAGGTCCACCATCTGGGTCGTCGCCCCCCGGGCCGCGAGCTGCGCCAGGGCGTACTCCACCAGCATGCGCGACTTGGATGTATTGGACGGGCTTCCGGAGATCCCTACCGCGGCCAGGCGCTTGGTCGAATCGCTCACGCCGGCAAGATCCTCCCCCCCGGCGGGGCCGGCAAGCCCTTGGCGGCGTCGCCTCCACTCCACATCGTAGTGCACCTTGACGTCGCCCCTACCGGACCGCCCTCCTCTGCGGCTCTCGCCCAGCGCCCTGGTGCTCGTGGCGGCGAATCTCGTCCCCCTCGCCGGCGTCCTGTTCTTCGGCTGGAGCGTGTTCTCGACCCTGCTGCTCTTCTGGGTCGAGAACGTGATCGTGGGCGCGTTCAACGTCCTGCGCATGCTCGTGGCGCAGCCGCAGGTCGGAGTGATGTGGGCGGCGAAGCTGTTCATGATCCCGTTCTTCACGTTCCACTACGGGATGTTCGTCACCGTGCACGGGCTGTTCGTGCTGACGCTGTTCGGGGGTGGGTTTACGGGGAGGGGATTACCGACGGCGGCGACCTTCGCGCACGCGGTGCAGGCCGCGGGGATCGCCCCGGCCGCTTGGGGGCTCGCGTTGAGTCACGCCGTGTCGTTCGCGTTCAACTACATCGGCACCGGCGAGTACAAGTCGGCGCTCGTCCCAGC
>DASQAM010000464.1:0-5715 GCA_035635735.1 Gemmatimonadales bacterium
GTGATGCCGGAGAGGAAGTGAATCCAGCGGAACAAGAACTGGATTCCCGCATCGGAGAACAACGCCATCGTGCGCCTCGCAGGTGAGGGGACCGCGACGGAGACGTGAGCTGCCGGTTCGGGAAGATATCGGCGCTCCAAAGGGAATCAAGCGGGAACCTTCACCCGGGATCGCGGGTTGAGATCGGCACAGAGCCACACACCAGAGGAGATTGACGATGAGCCAAACAACCGCACCCGCAGAGAAGGCCAACAAGCATACTCTGCCTCCTTTGCCCTACGACTACGCCGCGCTCGAGCCGTACATCGACGCCCAGACGATGCAGATCCACCATGGCAAGCACCATCAAACCTACGTGAACAACCTGAACGCGGCGCTGGACAAGCATCCCGCGCTGTACGAGAAGAGCCTCGAGGCGCTGCTCCGCGGCATCACTAGCGTCCCTGAGGACATCCGCACCGCGGTGCGCAACCACGGGGGCGGCCACCACAATCACTCGCTGTTCTGGACGATCATGGCGGCGGCCGGCAAAGGTGGGGGTGGCGAGCCGAGCGGCGCACTCGCCGACGCGATCAAAAAGACATTCGGCAGCTTCGCGTCGTTCAAGGAACAGCTGTCCACGACGGGCACGACCAGGTTCGGCAGCGGCTGGGCGTGGCTAGCCGTGGCGAGCGGGAAGCTCGAGGTGTTCAGCACCGCCAACCAGGACAGCCCGCTCACGGAAGGGAAGATTCCGGTGCTCGGACTGGACGTGTGGGAGCACGCGTACTACCTCAAGTATCAGAACCGCCGGCCGGATTACGTCGCCGCGTGGTGGAATGTGATCAACTGGCCCGAAGTCGCAAAGCGGTACGACGGGGCGAAAAAATAGATTCAGCCGTCGAGCGGCTCCGTGAACACGTCGGCGCTGCCGTCGGGGCCGTAGCGGACGGTTACTCGCCAGGGCCGGCAGCAGACCTGGCAATCCTCCACGTACTCCTGGAGCGGGCCGCCACCGGGGTCGAGCCCGAGCTCGTTCGCTTCACCGCAATGGGGGCAGACGACCACCACTTCGGTTTCCGTCGTTCCGTCACCGAGCGGAAAGTCGTCCTCGTCTAGTGGGCCGGGGTCGGACGGCTCGGCGATCATCGGACCCCGTAGACGGCAGTCCCGCCGCTCTTGTCGAAGGTTACGATCTGATAATGCGCGGGCGTCTCGGACTCCATGCCCGGCGACCCGGGCGGCATGCCCGGGACGGCCACGCCAGCGATCTCCGGACCCTCCTTGAGCAAGCGCTCGATGACATCCACCGGCACGTGCCCTTCCACGACGTAGCCTTGCACCAGCGCGGTGTGGCAGGTGGAGAGGCGGCGGGGCACGCCGTAGCGCGCTGCCACGCCCGCCATGTCAACGGTGTCGTGGACCGTGACCCGAAAGCCGGCGGCTTCGAGATGCTCGACCCATTTCTTGCAGCAGCCGCAGGTCGAGGTCTTGTACACGATGATGTCGGGCCGCGGCGCCGGAGTCGCGATCGCGAGCCCGGCGACTGCCGCGCCGGCGAGCGCCAGCGCGAGGACGCCTTGTCTGTTCCAACCAGTCATGGAGCACCCTTTGGGGAACCAGTGAGCGTATCCAATATGGCCTGATGCATCGCCCCGTTGGAGGTCACGAGGCTGGTCGCGTAGATCGAGCGCTCGCCGCGGAGACTGGTGGCCCGGCCCCCCGCCTCCTCTACGATCACCTGGAGGGCTGCGATGTCCCACGGGTGCATCACGGGATCGAGCGCGATCTCCCCCGCCCCTTCCGCCACCAGCATATGCTGATAGAAGTCGCCGAAGCCGCGAGTACGCTCGACCCGGGCGATGAGCCCAGCGATCCCGGGCGGCGGCCCCCCCTCGCCGGGTCCGAGGTTGCCATGGAACAGCATGGCGCGCTCGAGCGACTCGATCCGCGACACCATCATCCGCCGCCCGTCACGGAACGCGCCGCTGCCTCGCGCCGCGTGCCAGCGGGCCCCCAACGCCGGTGCGCTCGCGACGCCCGCCACCACCTCGCCGCCGGCCTCGATCGCGAGCAGCGTCGCAAACACCGGAATGCCCCGCACGAAGTTCCGCGTGCCATCGATGGGATCGATGATGAGCCGCGCCTCCGTGGACCCCGGCGCTTCGCCTGCTTCTTCGCCCAGCACCCCGAGCTCGGGGTGGTTCTGGCGCACCGCCTTCCGCGCCATCGCTTCGATCGCCTGGTCCGCCTCGGTGACGGGGCTCAGATCCGACTTCTCCTGGACACGAAGTCCGGCGGTGCGAAACCATCGCAACGCCAGCTCGTCTGCGCGATCAGCGAGCTCGGTGAGAAAGCGAAGCCAGTCGGCGGGGGACATTGAATAGGAGCGTGAATGGAGCGGACGGGATTCGAACCCGCAACCCCCTGGCAGGGGCGGCTCCGGCCCAGGGGGAAAGATGATGCGTATCACGCGCGGCCGTAACATCTTCGCGCCGGCGGTGTCTTCAGAAGGCAGTCACTCAACAGGAGCCGACATGAAACGCACACCGCAGTCCCTGCTCGTCGCCGGCGCACTGAGTCTCGCGGGCTGTGCCGGGGGCTATACCAGCGCCGCCGTCGTGTACAGTGAACCGGCAGAGTACGTGTACGTCGTGCCGGTGGATCGGGTGGTCGTGGTCACGCGCGAAGTGCTCGTGAACCGTGGCTGGGCGGTGGTTCGCGTGGAGCGCTCGGGACCGAATCGGATCATCTGGGCGCGCCGGAATGACAATGACGACGAAATCGTGCGCATCTTCGCCACGCCGCAGGGTCAGCAGGTCGCCGTGCGCGGGTTGTGGGAAGTCCGCGAGCGACACGATCGCGGCAAACACAAGGGGTGGGAGAAGCGTGGCGCCCCACGAGACATCATCGCGGACATCGACGTCCGCCTGAGGACTCGCTGAACGTTATCTCCACCGACCTCCCGGACCAGTCCGGGGGGTCGTTGGCTTTAGCAGCCGCCGGCATGGAGCGGATGGGATTCGAACCCACGACCCCCTGGTTGCAAACCAGGTGCTCTCCCAGCTGAGCTACCGCCCCGAACGGCGTAATCGTAGGCAGTGGCCTGGGCGGATGCAACCATCTCGCCGTCGCTGGTGCGTCGCGCCGACCGCCTGTATCATCCCGCAGGGCGTTCCTTGTTCACCCTCGACGCGAGGAGCAGTCCATGCGGAAACTCCTCCTGACGCTGGCCGGGCTGGCGGCCCTCGCGGCCCCCCTGCCGGCCCAGACCGCCGACGAGATCATCGCCAAGTATCTCACGAACGTCGGTGGAATGGACAAGATCCAGGCCGTGACGACGCTGCGGCGCACCGGGAAGATCGTGCTCGGCGGCGGCTTCGAGGCGGGGGTCATACAGGAGAGCAAGCGTCCGAACAAGCTTCGGCAGGAGTTCGTATTCCAAGGCATGACCGGCGTCAACGCCTACGATGGCAAGACGGGATGGAAGATCGAGCCGTGGCAGGGGAAGAAAGACCCCGAGGCGCTGAGCGAAGAGGAGATGAAACAGATCGTGGAGGACGCCGACTTCGACGAAGCACTCGTCAATTACCGCCAGAAGGGAAACAAGGTCGAGTTCGCCGGCACGGAGCAAGTCGAAGGCACGGACGTGTACAAGCTCAAGGTGACGCTCGCGAGCGGCGACCTCCGGTACTACTACATGGACACGGACTATTACGTGCCGATCAAGATCGACATCAAGCGGATGATCCGCGGCGCCGAACAGGAATTCGAGACGACCCTCGGTGACTACAAGGCGGTGGCGGGCTGGTACCTGCCGTATTCCATCGAGACGACGCGTACGGGCACCGAAGACACCCAGAAGATCACGTTCGACAGAATCGAGGCCAACGTCCCGGTCGACGACGGCCGCTTCGCCAAGCCGGGGAGGAATTGACGCATGACCGCCCGGTGGCTGCCCATCATCCTGCTCGCGGGGCACGCGAGCGCACAAACGCCCGTGAAGGTGGATTCGGAAACCATCTCCGGCCTCGGCGCGCGGAACATCGGCTCCGCGGCGATGAGCGGCCGGATAGCCGCGGTCGCCGCCGTGCAGGAAGGGCCCCGACTCACCGTCTACGTCGGCGCGGCGAGCGGCGGCGTATGGAAGTCGGTCAACGGCGGCACCACCTTCAAGCCGGTGTTCGACAAGCAACCCGTCCAGTCCATCGGCGCCATCACGATCGATCCCAAGAACCCGAAAGTGATCTGGGTCGGCACCGGGGAGGCGTGGACGCGCAACAGCGTCTCGATCGGCGACGGTATCTACAAGTCGGTGGACGGCGGCGACAACTGGGTGAATGTCGGGCTCCCGGAGTCCGAGCGGATCGCCAAGATCCTGGTGGACCCGACCGAGTCCAACACCGTCTACGCGTGCGTGCCCGGAAAGCTCTGGAGCGATGGGGACCAGCGCGGCCTCTACAAGACGACCGACGGAGGAAAGGCCTGGGTGAAGGTGTTGAAGGGTGCCAACGCGTCCACCGGCTGTTCGATGGCCTCGCTCGATCCGCAGAACCCCAAGACGATCTACGCCGGCATGTGGGACTTCCGCCGGCAGGGGTGGACGTTCCGCTCCGGGGGCAACGGTCCCGACGCCCCCAGCGGCTCCGGCCTCTTCAAGAGCACCGACGGCGGCGCGTCGTGGACGGAATTGGACGCGAGCGCCGGCAAGGGTTTGCCAGCCAAGCCGTGGGGCCGGGTCGCGGTCACGGTGGCACCGTCCAAGCCCAACGTGGTGTATGCGTTTATCGAAGCCGCGGTGCCCAAGAACGGCCTGTATCGCTCGGACGACGGCGGCAAAACCTGGGAGGCGCGCGATCGCAGCCAGCTCATGATCTGGCGGCCGTTTTATTTCGCGAACCTGATCGTCGACCCGAAAAATGAGAACCGGCTCTACAAGCCGGACCTGTCGTTGATCGTCAGCACCGATGGCGGCGCGAGTTTCAGCAACATCGGGGGCGGCGCCCACGGCGACTTCCACGACGTGTGGATCGACCCCGTGAACACCGACCACCTGATCACCGGCGATGACGGGGGCCTATGGTACTCCTACGACGCCGGCAACAAATGGTGGAAGGCCGAGAACCTGCCTGTTTCCCAATTCTACCACGTCAGCGTCGACCTGGACCGGCCGTACCATGTGTACGGAGGACTGCAGGACAACAGCTCGTGGGTGGGCGAGTCCGAGTACCCGGGCGGCATTACCAACAGTCGCTGGGAAAACATGTACGGCGGTGACGGTTTCTGGATGTTCGTCGATCCCGCCGATCCCGATTACATCTACGCGGAATCCCAGGGGGGTGAAATCGGGCGGGTGAATCGCCGGACGCACGAGACCCGCAACGTCAAGCCGCTTCCCCGCTACCGCGAGGGCAAGCTGCGCTATAACTGGAACACGCCCATTCACGTGAGCGCAACCCGCAAGGGCACGATCTACATCGGCGCGCAATTCCTGTTTCGCTCGCGCGACTTCGGGCAGACGTGGGATCGCATCTCGCCCGACCTCACCACCAATGATCCGGCGAAGCAGCAACAGGAGCAGTCCGGCGGTGTGACCGTGGACAACTCCTCGGCGGAAACGCACACCACGATCTTCGCGATCGCCGAGTCACCCAAGAATCCCAATGTCGTCTGGGTCGGCACCGACGACGGCAACCTGCAGCTCACGCGGGACGGCGGCAAGACGTGGACGAACGT
>DASQAM010000465.1:0-2441 GCA_035635735.1 Gemmatimonadales bacterium
CCGACGATGGTGGTGTTCGACGACGGCAATACGATTCTCAAGGAGTTGACGTTCGACCAGCCGACCGCCTGGCTCGCCACGCAGCTCAAGCGGGACCCGGATCTCTGGAACCGCCAGTGGGTGATCGAGCAGCTGGCGCAGCGTCCGGCGGACGCGGCGGCCGTGGCGGCGCTGGCCGAGGTCGCGACCGGGGCCGATTACTTCCGCACGCGCGCCGGGGCGGTCGAGGCGTTGGGCGAGTTACCCGGGGCGAGCGCCGCGGCGCCGCTCGCGGCCGCGCTGCGGGATACCTCGGCGCAGGTACGGCGCGCAGGCGTAGCGGCGCTGGGTCAGCGGGGCGGTGCGCGGGCCGCGGAGCTCGCGCGCGCCACGTTCCAAACCGACCCGAGCTACGAAGTGCGCGCCGCGGCGCTCACGGCGCTGGTCCGCGCCGACTCCACGGCGCGCGATAGCGCCATCGCGTGGGGGCTCGCGACACCCTCGTATCAGGACGTGATTCAGGAAGCGGCCTACCGCATCATCGCGCAGACGGGAGACACCGGCGCCATCCCGCGCCTCGGGACGCTGCTCGCCACGCACCGCTTCGCGGCACATGTGTTGGCGGCGCTCGCGGCCCGCGGCAGCGCTCACGCGCTCGAGCTGCTCACCGCGCACCTGAACGACGAGCGCCGGGCGGTACGGCGCTGGGTGGTGGAGGCGTTCCAGTTTACGCTGCCGCGTCAGCTCGGCATCCCGCGGTTGCAGGCAGCCGTAGGCACGCTCAAGTACCCGGACACCCGCAAGGATGTGGAAACCGCGCTGCAGCGCCTGCAGAAGCCCGGCGCGGACGACGAGTAGCAGCGTCAGGGAGTTGGCGCGGCCCGGGCGGCGGGTCTGCGCTGCCACCAGTAGAGCGGCAACCCGGCGAGCACGAGTAGCGTGCTCATCGCCACGTCCACCGGCTGCTCCCGGGCGGTGTTGTACAGCAGCCAGAGCGCGAAGAGAATGAAGACGATGGGCGTGACGGGATAGCCCCACGCCTTGTAGGGGCGCACCATGCCGGGTTCCTTGCGCCGTAACACGATGACCGCGCCGCACGACATGCCGTAGAACACGAACTCCGCCAGGACGACGTACGTGAAGAGATGATTGTACGTGTTCTTCCACGACGGGTCGGTTGAAAGCAGGGTCAAGGCGATCGCCACGACGGCTTGTACGGCGAGCGACGGAATCGGCGTGAGGAAGCGCGGGTGCACAGTCGCCAGCCAGCGGGGCAGCAGGCCGTCGCGCGCCATCGCGTACGGTACGCGCGCCGCCGTCAACACGATCCCGTTGTTGGAGCCGAGCGTGGCGGTCATGATTGCCACGGCCACGAGGCCCGCTCCCGCGGCCCCGAGCGTGACCTTCGCCGCATCGGACGCCACGAGGGACGACGCGCCCATCCTCGCGGGCGAGAGCACGTAGGCGAACGACGCCGTCACCAGGCAATACAGCGCGATGGCGATGAATGTCGACAGGATGATGGAGCGCGGCATGTTTCGCTCCGGGTCCCTCACCTCGCTCCCGACGTAGGTGATCTCGATCCATCCATCGTAGGCCCACAAGACCGCCACGAGCGCGACGCCGACCGCTGCGATCTGTTTGCCGAGCGGGGCATCGGACCAGAGCGGCGCCAGGTTCGCGGCGCTACCGCCAGGCAGCACGAATCCGACGACGATCAGGACGATCACGAGCCCGATCTTGGTCAGGGTGAGGACGTTTTGCGTGATCGCGCCGAGCCTGACGCCGAGCGAATTGAGCACGGTGAGCCCCACGATCGACGCCACCGCGACGGCCCGCATGCCGCCGTCACCGAGCGGAAAGAAGAATCCGACGTACGTCGCGAATCCGAGCGCGATCGCGGCGATGGACGCGGGGTTGATCACGACGCCGCTCGACCAGCCGTACAGGTACCCCCACAGCGGCCCGTAGGCCCTGCTCAGGTACACGTAGATGCCGCCAGCGTTGGGCATGGCGGCGCCCAACTCGGCTGCCGAGAGAGCGCCCAGCAGCGAAACCGCGCCGCCCACCACCCACACGAGGATCGTGGGCACCGACGCACCCAGATTGAGGGCGATCACGCTCGGCACGATGAAGATCGCAGACGCAATGATCGTCCCCACGTTGATCATCGTGGAATCGAGCAATCCGAGCTGGCGCTTGAGGTCCGCCATCAGCGCTTGAGCCAGGTCCGGTAGGCGCGCTTCAGGAGGTTCTGGAAGTGGTAGACGCCTGCTTCGAATCGCACGGAGAAGCGGCCCTTGTCGTACGCCCGGGAGCCGAGCCCCTGCTGCACCCGCTCGCAGATCTCCGCGTCCTCGTGCTGCACCTTGTCCGAGAACGCGATGTCGGCCTCGATCCGCTGGCGCGCCGCGGCCGACGCGACATCGTCGTAGTAATAGCGGAAGATCACCTTGCAGCGA